>JAVBSD010000108.1:0-4463 GCA_031547325.1 Victivallaceae bacterium
CTTCGAGCCGCCGGCCGAACGCAAGGGCAAGCGCGGGTTTGACGACAAGAAGTTTTTCGACAGCTTCCGGCGCCAGGTCGACGGCGGCAAGGGGCTGTCCGAGAAGCAGGTGGCGGTGCTGCGCCGGATGGCGGAGAAATACGCCGGGCAGTTTAAGGACGCGGCGGCGGTGCTGGCGTGTTTCGGGACGGCGGCGCCCGAGGCGGGTGAAGCGCCGAGCGAGGCGCAGAGTCTGGCGTTGAAGCTGGCCGAGGCGGATCTGGAATTTCTCGGGAGCGTCGGCGAGTGGGGCGAGGCGGTGACGCGCGGCAAGCGGACCTATGACGACCAGGCGTTTTTCAAGAGCCTGGCGGAGCAGCACAAGTCGGGACGGGTTCTTTCGGAGCGGCAGATCGCGGCGTTGCACAAGATGGCGGAACGCTACCGCCGCAAAGCCGTTCCCGAAGAGAAAAAATAACAACTTTAAGGAATCGGACCGATGGAAAACTCCAATCAATCGCGGCGGGAAACTCCGGAAGAGGCGTTGGCGAAGAAACAGATGCGTGTGAAGAAGGTGGTTTTCGCCGTCGCGGTGGCACTGGTTCTGCTGATCGGCATTGTGTTCTGCGTGGAGCGTTACGGCAAGGCGTCCGCGGACGGGAAGTCGGCGGGGGGACAGCCCGATTATGATCAGAAGTGTCTCACCACCCTCAAGCAAACGATGCTCGGCGTCGTGATGTATGCTATGGATCATAACGAATATATGCCGGCGGATCTGGCGATGGTTGCGGCTGAAGGTTATATGGAAAAGACCCGTTGCCCCGCGGGGAGTGAATTCGTTTACCTCGATTTGGGCAATATGCTTAAAATCGACGATCAGGAGTTGCCGGTGGTGATATGCCCCTGGCATCTGAATTACGCCGAGGCGACGGGAGCGGGGATCAATGTTCGGGGCCAGGAGGCCCGGCCCCACACCTGCGACGAATTTGTCAAGATGCTGGGCCGGCAGTTGCCGGCGGGGTACCTGGAGAAGCTGCGCCAGGCCTGGCGGTGAAGGAAGCGGATTCCGGCGGCGGGCTGTCGAAGGGGCAGAAGCGGTTGGAGCGGGCGATTCCCGTCGCCGCGTTGCTGTTTGTCGGGTTTCTCGGGTTGCTTTACTGGCTGGAGTATTCCGGCAGGATTCACATGCGTGAGCGGGCAGCCCGGACCCGCTGCGTCAGCCTCCTCAAAGAAACGATGCTCGGCGTTATGATGTATGCCAACGATTGGGACGACCTGATGCCGCCGGAGTTGGCGATGCTTGAGGCTATCGGTTATCCGGGCAAGATCCGGTGCGGCGGGGGCGGCGAGTTCGTCTACCTCGATTTTGGCAATATCCTTGAAATCCCCGACCTGACGCTTCCGGTGCTGATCTGTCCTTGGCACCTGAATTATGGCGTGGCGGGGGGAAAGGTGGAGGCGCCCCTGAATCAGGAGCCGCGTTTCCACACTTGCGATGAATTTGTCAGGATGCTCGGCCGGGAACTGCCGGCGGAGTACCTGGAGAAGCTGCGTCGGGCCTGGGACTGACGGAATCATCCGTCCGCGCTGCGGGCGCGGCGGTACTCCCGGGGGGAGAGCTGGAAGGCTTGCCGGAACGCCTTGCTGAAGGCGAACTGGTCCGCGAAGCCCGCCGCTTCCGCCGCCTCGGCGCAGCTCACCGAGTCGTCGCGGAGCAGCTTCGCGGCTTCGGCGAGGCGGCTGTTGAGCAAAAAACGTCCGATCGGCACCCCGAAGGCCCGGCGGAAATTTTTTTCCAGCGAGGAGCGCGAACAGCCGCACTCTCCGGCGAGGCGGTCCAGGCCGGGGCGTTCTTGCTGGTGCTTGCGGATGTATTTCAGGAGCGGCAGGAATTCCAGGTAGGAGGCGTGGAAGTCGCGGAGCTCCTCGCGCGGTTCGCTCCCTGCCAGAATGATTTCCAGCAGCTCGAATTCCGCCCGTTTCAGCCGGCACGCCTCCGGCAGTGTGTCGGCGCGGTTTTCCGCCAGGAGCCGGACCAGCTCCTGCGCCCGGGTTTTGGCCTCGCCGGCCAGAAACAGCGGCACGCGGAAGAAATTCAGGATATTCCAGTTCGGCTCCAGGAAAAAATTGAAATGGCCCCAGACGCTCCAATGTTTTTCGTCGAGGATCGCAAAACGGTGCCGCGTGCCGGCGGGAATTACCCAGCAGGAGCTGCCGTCGAGGTGAATCTCCTCTTTTTCGTCGATCACGCAGCTGCTGCCCCGGTACGGCATGTCCGCCCAGGGAAACTGGCAGGTGACCACCGTGAACGGCAGGACGCGCACCGGCCTCGGAAGGTCCGGGCCGACTTCGGTGACGCCGCCTTCCAGGCGCTCTACGCGCAGATGCCGGAATAGTTCCATTTTCCGCAATTCGACATGTTATTTCCGCAATCAAACATTCCAAATTTCCTCTTTTGGTAATATAATATGAAAAATTCCGAAAAACAATATCTGGAGAAAGAAATGAATTCATTTGCCGTTCGGGATGCGTTCGTGGAGTCGGTGTTCGGGGGCGCGGCCAAACGGCGGCGGCTGTTTTCGCTGAAACTCGACGGGAAAACGGTGGAGTCGCAGGAGCTCGCGGTTGCGGTTTCGGCCAAAAACGCGGAGGAACTGGAGGCGCTGTATGAGCTCGTCCCCGGCGGGCTCCGGCTGCGGATGACGGTCCGAAGCTACCGGGATTTCCCGATCGTCGAATGTCTGCCGTACCTGGAAAATCCGGGGTCGGCCGACAGCGGCCTCATCGAAGATTTTTGCGCCATGGAGCTGCTGGAGGATTTGCCGCCGCAGCACCGGACGACCTATTGCGGCGAAGACGGCGGGCGTCTCGGAATCCGCTACAATCTCGGTTCTTACGCCGACATCAACGACTTTATCCCGCAGCGGCGGGAGCTGTGGACCCGGCCCGGCTCCAATACTTTCAGCATGGAGGCGAGCGAAGGGCGTCCCAGTTCGGCCTTTCTGTCCTATTTCGGGGTGGACACGGACGAGCTCAACGGCATGAATTTCGGCGTCGGCTGGGGCGGCGCGTGGCGCATGGCGGCGGAAATTCCGGTCGAGGGCTGCGGGTTCTGCCGTGGACGGCAATACCGGATTCGGATTTCCATGCTCAAAACGCGTTTCCGGGTGAAGGCGGGGGAGCGCCTGCGCCAGATCGGATTTTTCATCCACTTTCGCGCGGGCAAAACCGTGCGCGAGGCGCAGAACGAACACCGCCGCTTCATGATCGCGCACCATGCGCCGCGCGATTCCCAAGGGCGGCTTCTCGAACCGCCCGTTTCTTTCGTCACCTGGGGCGGGCTCTCTTCCGCGAAGATGCTCGACCGGATCGCGGCGATCAAAAAACACCGGCTGCCCTACGAAGTCTTCTGGGTCGACGCCGGGTGGAGCGGCTTTCCCGGCCCCTGTCCCCACTTCCTCGACGACGAAGCGGGGCCGAGCGACTGGCCGCTCCGCGTCGGCAACTGGGAGATCAACCGCGTTCCGCACCCGGAGGGATTGCGGCCGGTCAGCGATGCGGCGCGGGCCGCCGGCATGAAATTTCTCGCCTGGTTCGAGCCGGAACGCATCCACGCCGAGTGCCGCGGCAAAATCCTCAAGGAACATCCCGAATGGCTCACCGGCATCGGCGACCAGTTCCTGCTGAACCTCGGCAACCCGGAGGCGCTGGACGATATTTTTCTGACCTTGAAAACGCTGATTTTGGAACAGGGCATCGACCTCTACCGCGAAGACTTCAACTTCGATACTCTGCCGTACTGGGAGCTGATGGACGCGCCGGACCGCGTCGGCGTCGCGGAAATGAAGCATGTCGCGGGACACTACGAACTGTGGCGGCGGCTCCGCGAGGCCTTTCCCGACATGCCGATCGACAATTGCGCCTCGGGCGGCAGGCGGCTCGACTATCTGGCGTTGAGCGACAGTTTTCCGCTCTGCCAGAGCGATTACACCTGTTTCCACGACTATCTCCGGGAACACGTCCAGGTCGAAAACCTCTATCTCCACGACTGGGTCCCGCTCCATGCCGGGTTCACCTGGATGCCGGAACACGATCCCTACGACTTCCTGAGCTGCGCCGGGAGCGGTGTCTCCAACAAAATCTGGCAGTACGACGGCAGGAACGTGCCGGCGGACGATGCTTACGACTGGGAGTGCCACCGCGCCATGCTGCTCCAGGTGAAGCGGATGCGCGCCGTGCTGCTCGCCGGCGACCTCTATCCCTTGACCGAGCGTCCCGACAATCTGAAGGTCTGGTGCGCCTATCAGGCGCATGTCCCGGAGGAGGGGAGGGGCTATGTGCTGGCATTCCGCCGGGAGCAAAGTCCGGCCGCGCGCATGGCCTTCCGGCTCGCCGGCATTGAGTCCGACAGGGATTATGAACTGGAGTATTTCGAGGGAATCAAAAAGACGGTTCCGGGCCGCCGGTTGGCCGCCGGATTCGAG
>JAVBSD010000208.1:0-5525 GCA_031547325.1 Victivallaceae bacterium
GGGCGACCGGGTGACGGTCTACTGGGGACGGCAGGCGCACAACACCGGAGCGACCCATTTCAAGAAGGCCTTCGAAGCCGCGTTCCAGGCCGAATTCGGCAGCGAACGCTTCAAGAAGTGCTTCCAGAGCTGGCTCCGGGACTGGGTCAAGGCACTGCGCGACCAGGGGATCGACAACGTGCTCGACATGTACGTCTTCGACGAGGACGCCTCGCAGCTGGCGCGTGATTTCATCCGGCTGATCAAGGAAGTGGCGCCGGAGACCCGGGTATTCCTGACCATCACCACCACCGCCAACCTCGACGCCGTCCGCGACGTCGCGCCGTATTTGGACGTCGCGGTGCCGCACTTCCAGACCTGGGCGCGCAACCCCGAATTCTGGCGGATATTGAAAGAAAACCAGGTGGAAATCGTGCCGTATTTCAACGTCAATCCCTGTTCCAGCCCCCTGGAGCCGCACACCGTCTACCGCAAAATGGGGTGGAACTCCTACCGGGTCGGCGGGGTCGGCTTCGGCACCTGGATTTATTTCCAGCCCTCATTTTTCGGGTGGACGCCGCCGGATATGTCGATGGTCTATGTCAAAAAGAGTCCCCTGCTCGAAGACGGCGACTGGCCGGGCGCGCCGGAACGCATCGCGCCCGGCGACCTGGTCATCACCGGCAAACGCTGGGAGGGCTTCCGCGACGGGACCGAAGAGTATTTCTATTGCCGGATGCTGGAAAAGGCCGCCGCGGCCGCCGGCGGGGAAACCGCCCGGCAAGGCCGTCAACTGCTGGACGAAGCCGTCGCCGCGATCACCGGGAGCGACGATCCGGCGGTCGCCGATCAGTGGAAACGCCGGCTGCTCGTCATGCTGGCCGAACTTCAAAATAAGTGAAAGACATGCCGAATTCTTCTCCCGCCCGCCCCTGGTACGAAACCAGTTTCCGCCGTTTGCTGGTGGATATGCACATTCCCGATTGGGATCCCGCCTTCATGCGGGATTTCGATCCGGAACGCTTCGCCGAGCTGATGGAGCTGGCCGGCACCGGCGTGGCGGAGATCGCCGCCGGCAGCTGCCTCGGTCTGTGCTATTGGCCGACCGACATCGGCGTCCGTCACGGGGTGCTCGACGGGCGCGACCTGCTGGGTGAAACCGTCGAGGCGTGCCGGAAGCGCGGCATCGGAGTCGTTCTGTATTTGAACGTCTGGTGCCGCGCCGTCTACGACCTCCATCCCGAATGGCGGTTGATTCCGCAGGAGGGGGCCGGCTTCGGGCGTTTCGGCATCTGCTGCCCCAACACCGGGTACGGCGAATTCTTCCTCGCGCTGGCCGATGAGCTGAATTCTCGCTACGACTGCCTCGGAATATGGGTCGACATGATCGGCTGGTTCCGCTTCATCTGCCACTGCCCGGCCTGCCGCGAACGCTTCCGGCGCGACACCGGCCGCGGCGACATTCCCGGCCGGGTCGATTGGAACGATCCGGCGTGGCTGGCTTTTCAGGAGTGCCGGGCGCGGTGGCTGGAGGAGTTCGCCCTCCGCGTCCGGGAGTGCGTCAAGGCCCGGACGCCCGGACGCTCGCTGGCGCTGCAGGGCAGCAGCTTCGCCGCCGGCTGGTTCGGCGCGACCAGCCTGGACTTCATGCGCACCGGCGACTACCTGGCGGGCGACTTCACCGGCGACCGCTTCGAACAGTCGTGCATCTGCAAGCTGTTCCGGGTGCTGGCGCGGCGCCGGCCGGTCGAATTCATGGCTCCGCGCTGCGAAACGCTGGACTATCACACCACCGACCGCAATCCGGAACATTTGACCATGCAGGCCTACGCGGCGATCGCCAACCAGGCCTGCTTCACCCTGATCGACGCGATCGACCCGGCGGGGACGCTGAACCGGAATTTCTATGTCCAGGCCGCCGGCATCAACCGGATCGTCCGCGAATACGAACCGTACCTGTCGGCGTCGTCGCGACCGCTCACCGAGGCGGCGGTCTACGTCAACGGCTTCGTCCGCGCCGGGGCGGAGATCGCGCCTCCGGCCTACCGCGGCGACTACAACTTTCAGTTGGAGTCGTGGATGAAGCTGGTGCGCTGCTTCGCCGCCGGCCACCGCCAGCTCGGCTTCGCCACCCCGGAGGCCATCGGCGAAACGCCGGTATTGCTGCTCGACGACCGCGCGGTGCTCTCGGAGGAGGAATGCGCGCGCATCCGCGAATATGTCGCCGGAGGCGGACGGCTCTACGCGTCGGGGCGCACCTCGCTCTACGATCCCGCGGCGGGACGGCTGGAAGACTTCCGGTTGGCCGATCTCTTCGGCGTGCATCATGCCGGGGATGAACTGCCGGCGGGGCATTATATCGACGCCGGGGAGGGCGCCCCCCTGCAATTGTCCGGTCCGATCCAACGGCTTCGCGAAACCGTCGAAGCCGGCACGGAGATTCTGGGCCGCCTGGTGCTGGCCTGGTCGGACCGCGGCGCGATGGAGCGCTTCGGTTCGGCGATCAGCGACCCCCCGAAAGAACGTACCGACTTCCCGGCGCTGGTCCGCAGGAAATACGGGCGGGGCGAAGTGATCTATTGCGCCGGAACGCCGGAGACCGAAACCTACTGGCGGAACCGGGAATTCGCCGGGCGGCTGCTGGCTTCGCTGCTGCCGCCGGCGACGGTCGAAACCGATCTGCCGGGGTATGTGGAGATCACGGTTTTCGATCAGCCGGAAGACCGGCGGCTGGTGGTCAGTTTGCTGAATCTGCCGATGGAGCTGCCGTCGCCGGAATTCCGCGACTGTCGGGTGCGGCTGCGGCTGCCGGCGGGATTGCGGGCCGAACGCCTGACCCTGGCGCCCGGCGGCGGTGCGCCGGCCCGGTGGCAGTGCCGGGACGGGACGGTGGAATTCACCCTCGACCGGCTGCACCGCTTCGCCATGGTGCTGATCGGATACGGATGAGTTACAGGGAAACCGCACGCAAACATTTTGGGAATATATCTTTCAGGGAACGTTTCATCTTGAACAACGCCGGAGTCGCCGTTTCAGGGGATCAGCAGCACTTCGATGCCGGCGGCGGCCAGGGTTGCGCGGTCGGCTTCGGGCAGCCGGGAGTCGGTGACCAATAAATCCACTTCGTCGAGCGCGGCGAAACGGGTCAGGGCGTTGCGGCCGAATTTGTCCGCCGTACAGACCACCGCCACCTTGCCGGCGATGCCGATCGACGCTTTTTCCAGGTCGGCCAACCCGGCGTCGGTGGTGTAAAACCCGTAGTCGGTCAACGCCCCGTCGCAGCCGGTGACCGCCCATTCGACCCGGTAATCGACCAGGTTACGCTCGGCCATCGGTCCGGTCAGGTCCAACGACGCGCTCCGCAGTTCGCCGCCCGGGAGAATCACCCGGCAGCGGCTGCGGAACAGCGCCGCCGCCACCGGCAGCGAACCGGTCAGCACCGTCGGCGTGTGATGCTCCTGCCGCGCCAGCAGACGGGCGAATTCCAGGGTCGTCGAACCGGTGCTGATGTACAAGCGGCCGGCGGGCATGATCCGACCGTAGAGGGCGCGGGCGATCCCCACCTTGCGCTCGCGTTCGTCCGGAACCGAGTCCCGCCGGTACGTCGGCGCCGCCGCGATCGCGCCGCCCTTGACCGGCGTGACGAAACGCTTCCGCTCCAGCTCGCGCAGATCGCGCCGGATGGTCATCGTCGAGACGCCGAATTGACCGGCCGCCCGCTCGATGTCGATCCGCCCCTCCACCTGGAGCATGTCCAGCAATTGTCCGTGACGATGATGATGCATGTTAAAAAATAACATTGTTATGTTGAAAAATCAAGCCGGGCCATGGAAAATGATTTGCCCCGCTGTTTTGGAGGACTATATTCTTGGATATAAAGCGAAAGGAAGGCGATTCATGGGCCAATACGATCCGCAACCCTATCAACTCGACCTGGGAGTCTGCCCGAAGCTGGTGACGGCGGAGAGTCCGGGGCCGAAAAGCCGGGAACTGCATGCGCGCGCCGCCAGGCATTACCGGGGGCTGTCGGGGCAGGTGAAGCTGTTTCCGGTGGCCTTCGAGCGCGGCGCGGGCTGCATGCTGGAGGATGTGGACGGCAATCAGTTCATCGATTTCTCCAGCGGGATTTACGTGACGACGCTGGGGCATTGCCACCCGAAAATCTCCGAGGCGGTGGCCTTTTACGCGAAGCGGCTGATGAACGCCCACGACTTCACCTCCGAGATCAAGGTGCGGCTGCTGGAAAAGATGGCGGATTGCCTGCCCGGCGATTTGAAGTCGTTTCAACTCTACGACAGCGGCACCACCGCGGTGGAGGCGGGCCTCAGGACCTGCCGGGCCGCGACCGGCAAACACGAATTCCTCAGCGGCTTCATGGATTTTCACGGCAAGAGCGGCCACGCGGTCAGCCTGGCGCGGATGAGCAAATTCAGCGGGCCGAGCCGTTCTCCGGGATTTTACATGGTGCCGCGCCCGGACACCTACCGCCCGTGGTGGACCCGCTGCGACGGGTCGCTGGACACCGAAAAATACCTGGAATTTTACGACCGGTTCATCACCGAATCGACCACCGGCCAGGTGGCGGCGTTCGTGCTGGAGCCTATCCAGGGCTGGGGCGGGAGCATTATGCCGCCGGACGATTTTTTCCCGAAGCTGAAAAAATTCCTCGACGACCGCCAGATTCTGTTCTTCGCCGACGAAGTCCTGACCGGCATGGGACGCACCGGCAAGTACCTGTGCATGGAGCACTGGGGGGTGCTGCCGGACGTGGCGACGCTGGGCAAGGGCTTCGGCAACGGTTTCCCGGTCACCGCGATGGCGGTCAGGACGCCCTACGCCGACGCGGTGGACAAGATCAGCGCCTCGACCAGCTACGGCGGCAACCCGATGGCCTGCGCGGCGGCGCTGGCCTCCTTCGAAGTCATCGAGGAGGAGGGACTGCTCGAACACGCGCTCGAACTTGGAAAGCTCTTCGAAAAACGCATGGCGGACTGGCCCGCCAAGTACCGGATCGTCGGCGACTGCCGGGTCAAAGGCTGCCTGATGGGCGTCGAGCTGGTCAAGGACAAGGCGTCCAAAGAGCCCTTCGACGAAGCCGGCAAATTGGTCTATCAGAAGGCTTTCCGCAAGGGCCTGGCCTGGATTCCCGCCGGCCACATCCTGCGCATGAGCCCGCCGATCGTGATGCCCAGCGAAGTCGCCATGCGCGGCATGGATCTGAGCGAGGAAGCGATCGCCGAACCCGAACAGGAACGCACGGCATGAAAATCTCCAATGTCGGCATGGTGGGCTTCGGCTTCATCGGCAAAGTCCATTATTACTGCCACAACAATATTCCCCTCTACTATGACCAGCGGGAATTCGCCGGCCGGGTTACTCAGGTCTGTACTTCGAAGCCCGAAACCGCGCAGGAGGCGGCCCGCCTGACCGGGGCCGCCCGCGCCGTCACCGACTACCGCGCGATCACCGAAGATCCCGCCATCGACATCGTCGACATATGCACCCCCAACGGCCGGCATTGCGAAGCGGTGCTCTCGGCGATCGCC
>JAVBSD010000289.1:0-2835 GCA_031547325.1 Victivallaceae bacterium
CCTGACCGGCGTGTGGGCCGGCAGCGACGCCGATTCCAACCGCCGGAAACGCGCCCGGACCGCGTCGCCGTCCAGCGCCAGCGCCAGCTCGACCTCCAGCTCGGCCAGCCGCCCGGCGCCGGCCGGCACCGAAAAACGCCACTTCGCCACATTTTCCGCCGTCGCGATGAAGTCGAGGGTACAGTTGCAGGAGAGCTCCTGCGAATAGGCGTCGACGACGACCCAGCCGCGGACCCGGCTCAGCAGCAGCCGGCGGTCGCGCGGGAAGTCGCTCCCGAGGTTGGCGGCCAGCCAGCCGTCGTATTTGGAGTGGATTTCACCCCAGCGCGCCCGCACCTGGGCCATGCCGCCATAAGCGTTCGAGGCCAGCCAGTAGCTGCGGCGGTCCATCCGGGAGCCGCCGGACAAATCCAGGTCGATCGCGGTCCGGTCGGCCTTCGGAAGCTGGCGCAGGACGCCGACGTGGCGTTCCACTTCGGCGCCGGGGCGGAAAATCGATATCAGAATTTTCAGTTCGCCGATCTCCCGGTCCGGGTTTTCGGGCAGCGCCGCGTGCCAGCGGTGTACGCCGTCGGCGGTCGGCACGCTCCAGTCGAGCGCCAGCACCTCCTCCTTGCCCCGCCACACCGCCGCCCGGAAAGGCTGGTCGGCGGCGACGCTCAACAGGTCGCCGTTGGCGATGATGACCTCGCGGCGGGCGTCTTCCGGAATCCGGTACCACGCCACCGGCGGCAGCGTCTGCCGCGCCGCGCGGGCCAGAAATCCGGAATAATCCTCGCGCATCATCTTTGCCAGCTCCGCCGGCTCCGGCAGCTCCTCCGGCACGCCGCCGCGCCAATGGCACCAGGCGCTCTGGGCCAGAAACCGGGTGCGCTGCTCGACCACCGGCGCCGGCTCGGAGGTCCCCGCCGGACTGGAAATGCCCAACTGCGGCCCCAGGAGCACCGCGCAGCCGCCGGGTTCGAGTTCGAATTCCGTGATTCCGGCGGCGGCTTCCACGCCGCCCATGACTTCGACGGCGCCGCTGGCGACGTCGAAGTCGTCGCGCCGCCACCGCGCCCTGGCCGGGCGGTCGCAGTCGAGATTGACCAAAGCGAGCAGGGCGCCGCCCTCCGGCGCGCTCCGCTTGAGCATCACCACCGGCGCGGCCCCGTCGAGCCATTCGATCCGGCTGCCGGCGTAAAAAGCCGGGTTGCCGGCGAGCAGCTTTTGCAGCCGCCGGATGTAATCGAGCAGATTGGGCGACGCGCCCCACCTGAGATCGCGGTTTTCATGCACGTTGATCTGTTCCGTGGCCAGCCATTCGACGCCGTTGGCGAAGCCGAAAGCGCCGTTGACCGAACTCAGCGCGCACAGCGCCAGGCGCATCCGGCTCCAGGTCGGCGAGACCGCCGCCAGGCGGCTGTTGTCGTGGGTTTCGGCGAAATTGACCAGGAGGCCGAAACGGCGGCTGCATTCGGCGATGTAGGCCTGCTGGGTTTTGACCGCGTCGTAGTCGTAGTTCTGGAACAGCTCGGAATAGGCCCAGTCGAGGTCGGCCTGGTCGAGCAGCCGTTCCTGCTTGGGAATCGGCCCGCCGAGTCCTTCGAGCAGGAAAATCACGTCGGGAAATTCCCGCCGGACCCGGGCGACGACATATTCCCACGCCTCCTCCGGCAGCATGTAGCCGGCGTCGCAGCGGAACCCGTCGACGCCGTGGCGGCACCAGAAGCCGAAAACCTCCGCCAACAGCATATGCACCGGCTTGGCCCGGTAATCCAGCTTGCACAAATCCGCCCACACCACGCCCCAGGCGCCGGGACTTTCGAAACGGCCGTCGGCGCCGCGCACGAACCACTCCGGATGTTCGTTCTGCAGCCGCGACGCCCAGCCGGTGTGGTTGACCGGAATGTCGAGAAAAATCCGCCCGTGGCGGGAATGCACCGCGTCGACCAGCTCCTGGAATTGCTCCAGCGGCGTGGCGCTCTCGTCGAATTCGGCCAGCGCCGGATCGACCGCGAAATAGTCCAGCGCGGCGAAGGGACTGCCGTAACGGCCCATTTTGCCGTAGACCGTCGGCGCCGGGTGGATCGGCAGCAGCTGCAGGATGCGCGACCCCAGCTTGCCGAAGATGAAATCGAGCTCCCCGATCAGGTCGCGGAAGGTTCCCGAGGGCGGGATCACGGTGCAGCCGTGCCCTTCGAGTTCCGCCTCCGTTTCCGGATGGCGGGTGCCGTGATTGCCGAACTGGCGGACGAAGGCGGTGTAAATCAGGTTGGCGCCGACGCTCTCGGCCGGTTCGACCTTGAGCACCAGGTTGGGGCCGTCGGGCCAGTACCAGCGTTCGTCGGCGTCGGCGCGCCAGCCGGCCTTGGCTTCGAAGCGGCCGACCTGGTTCAACGCCACGGTCAGCTCGAATTCGCCCTCCCGGCCGGCGCATTTCCGCATTTTCAGATCGCACCAGCCGCAGCCGGAGGGCAACACCTCGTCCTCGGTGAAACGGATGATTTCATCGCAGAGGATCGCGCCGTTGCCCAGGTTGGTCCGCAGCATCGCCTGCCCCGGAGGCGCCCCGGCGACGGCGAGGCGGAAGGTCGCCTGGTCGCCGCGGTAAAAAATCCTCGGCGCCTCGGCGCGCGGCGAAACCAGTTGCATGGACAGCTTCAGATTCATAACGCCTCCAACACCGCGTCGACGGCGGCCCGGCCGACCGGGCCCTCGCGCAGAATTTTCACTTCACCGGTCGACAGGTCGATCACCGTCGACGCCAGACTGCCGGGCGCAATCGGTCCGCCGTCGACGGCGACGTCGGGCGCGCCGTCGAGCATTGCCAGCGCTCCGGCGGCGGTCAGGGCG
>JAVBSD010000079.1:0-4553 GCA_031547325.1 Victivallaceae bacterium
GGGGCATCGCCTTCGACGACCCGGCGCTCGGAATCGACTGGCGCGTCAAGCCGGCCACGTGGATTCTTTCTCCGAAGGATACGGCGCATCCGGCGCTGGCGGAAATCGAACCGTGGGAGGAACGGTAGATGCGGATCCTCATCACCGGCGGCAGGGGAATGCTCGGCAGAACCCTGCAAAAAGAGTTTTCCGACCATGAATTGATCGTTGCGGATTTGCCCGAATGCGACATCACCGACGCCGCGGGCTTCGACCGCTTTCTGGCAGGCGCGGCGCCCGACGCGGTGATTCACTGTGCGGCGATGACGGCGGTGGACAACTGCGAAACCGAAAGCGACCTGGCTTACCGGCTCAACGCGGTCGGCTCCGCCAATGTGGCGGCGGCTTGTTTCCGGCATGGGGTGCGCCTGATCGCGATTTCGACCGACTACGTATTCGACGGCGAACTCGACCGTCCCTACCATGAATTCGACGCCGCCGACGGCGGCAAAACCGTCTACGGCCAGAGCAAATTCATGGGCGAGGAGTTGATTCGCACCCATTGTCCGAATCATGTCATCTGCCGGATTTCATGGCTGTACGGCGCGGGAGGTCCGAGCTTCATCCATGCGATGATGAAGCTGGCGGACGGCGCCAGGCCGGTGCTCAAGGTGGTGGACGACCAGCGCGGCAACCCGACTTCGACTCTCGCGGTGGCGCGGCGTTTGAAGGACATCCTGGCGCGCCCCGAACTGGTCGGCGTCTTCCATTTGACCTGCGAAGGCGAGGCGACGTGGCACGGACTGGCGCAGGAAATCTTTCGCCTGGCGGGCAAGCCCCAGCAGGTGGCTCCGTGTACGACGGCGGAATTTCCGCGTCCGGCGCCGCGTCCGGCCAACTCGCGGCTGGAAAAACGGATGCTGCGTCTCTGCGGCCTGCCGCCGATGCCCGAATGGCGCGACGCGCTGGCCGAATTCATGAAAACGGAGTTCTGTTAATACCAATGAGCAATCCGGATCGTGTGTCAAAAGTCAAATGGCTTGTGATGGAAATTTGAAAAAAAATTCATCATAAAGCTGTTGGCGGATGACCGCCGGCCTCATCATCAATAACCTCTTTCTCATGCAGGCGCACCTGGCCTGCATTTTCTTTTTACCGCCAAAGTCGCGGAGGACGCCTGCCGCCGGGGCAAGTTCATCCCGCCATAAAGACAAACTAACGCTCACGCCACATGGCGAGCTGTTTGGCGACGGTCATTTCGCGTTCGAGTTCGCAGAAGTGGGTGACTTCAAAGCGGTTGGCCAACGCCTCCAGCCGGTCGATGTCGGCGGCGGAGCCGATCCCGGCGTCGAGCTGCGCGTAGAGGAGCGATAATTCTTCGCGTTCGACTTCGCGCAGCGCTTCGGGATCGGCGGCGGCGCGCCGCTTGGCCTCTTCGATCAGCCGCCGGGCGTTCGCCAGCCACTCCGGGGCGAAGCGCAGCCGGGTGGCGCAGCCGGAAATCCCGTCCCACCGGCCGCAGCCGTGATCGACGGGGTAGCCGGAGTCGAAAACCCTCCGGCAGTATTCGAGCATCGGTTCGGCCGCTTCGCCGTAGTAGCCATGACAGAAATCGGCGATCAAAGCGCCGGTGTCCCATGAAGCGTTCCACATCACCTTGGCCATCGCCCAGGCGTACAGCGGCGCCAGGGAACCGCCGGGGGTCAGGTAGGTGCCGAGGAACATCACACCCTTGACGTTGGGATTGGCGTCGAGCGTCCGCACCTTGTCGGCGACCGCCGGCAGGCCGGGGACCGGCAGCGGCAGATTTTTGTAGCAGATCGGCCAGTTGTACCACATGTAGATCTCCGGCGCGACCCGGCTCCAGTCGCCGAGCAATGTTTCGTCGGTCAGCTGGATCACCACATTGGCGTCGGGCCGGATGTTCGCCGGCGGCGTGCGGGTTTCGTTGTAGGCCAGAGTGGAAATCCGGACCCGGGGGAATTCCGCGGCGACCCGCCGGGCGACCCGGTTGACGAAGTCGAGCATCAGCCCGGCATACCCCTCGCGGCCAATCACCGCCCGGCACTCCGGACACTGGCAGAACATCCCGGCTCCGTCGCCCTGGGAGACGCTGATCAGCACGCAATTGGGCCGCGCCCGCGCCGCCGCCAGGATGTCGGCGACGATCAGCTCGAAGGCGTCGGGATCGGTCAGGCACGGGTTGTAGGGCGGCAGCCGCCGCTCGCCGTCGACCAGGGCAAACATTTCGGGTTTGCGCTCGAACCAGTTGTCCTGACTGTTGTGATAGCTCAGGATCCGGGTCAGGGTGTGGCAGAACTGATGCGGCACGTAGCAGTGGGTGGGGCCGAAATGCGCCGGCAGCTCGGCGTTGATCGGTACGATGCGGTTGGCGCCGGACCATTCGGGGTTCAACCGGCTCTCCCAATAATAGGGGTCGCGCATCGCGAGCTTCGGCGCGTAGCTGCGCGGCGTCACCCGGACCGTCTCCGCCTCGGCCGGCAGCACTTCGTTGCGGTAAGGCGAATACCAGCGCCACCCCAGATCCTCCTCGGCCAGCGCCAGCGCCGCGTCGACCGGCCCCCGGACCGCCGAACCGGCCAAGAGCAGATTGCCGCCGGACGAGGCGATGACGTAGCCGTCGTCGGAATCCGGAACCGTCAAACCAGCGGCCTCCCACAGCCGGGTCGCTCCCAGCGCCACGCAGGGCCCCGCTTCGGGCCGGTAATCGCTCTCGCGCATCACCGCCAACGCTTTGCCGGCGGCGGCGCCGAGCACCCGCGCTACCAACTCCGCCGACCAGCTTTCCTGCGCCGTCGCGGCGTCGGGAATCACCACCGTGAAGGCCGCCGGCCTCACCTCGACAAACTCTCCTTTCGGCGCCAACGCGTTGAAAGCCGCCGCACACCACGCCGCCGTCAGCAGCGCCGCCAGACCTATTTTTTTCATGGCAAAACTCACTCGAATTCGACGACGCCGAAGCGCATCGGTTTGTGATAGCCCCACGGGCCGTTCCAGTTGTAGAATTGGTAATTTTCGTTCTGCATCGCCGACTGAACGTCGCGGCGCACCGGCCGGGTGCGGCACAGGTTCAGGCCCCAGCGTTCGCCGGACTCGACCCCGTCGACGCCCAGCGACGCCAGGCGCAGGCGCATTTCCAGCGTCCAGCCGTCTTCGCCCCGGACGCAGGCGACTTCGGCGCCGCTCTCCCAGGCGATGCCGTTGCGGCAGAAGGTGTCGCGGGTCACCGGCACGGTGTTGACCAGGATGTGGAAGTAATTTCCCGCGTCGAGCTTCCGCCCGGGATCGAGGAAGAGCTCCACCGAATCGTCGCGGTAAATCCACGTGTCGTCGTGCATGTCGCGTTCGGCGCGCAGCCCCGCCATATCCGGCTCGGCGCAGCGGAATCCGATGTAGAGGTCATTGCCGGCCAGAAAGGCGTAGCCGGTGGCGGCGATGCCCTCCACGTTGTCGCCGCCGTCGATCATCCCCCACTCGCCGAGCTCCGCCGCCTGAGCCCACGCCGGATCGGCGAGGTCGCCGGTGAGCCGTTCCGGGGCGGCGAGGCGCGGAATGGTTGCGTGACGGGTCGCGGCGATGTTGGCCAGAATCCGGCTGCGCCCTTCGAGCATGGTGTCCATGACCCCGCGCCGGATCAGGCCGACCCGTTCGGCGTACACGCCGCCGGCCGACTCCGCCGCCCGGTCCAGAGCGTTTTGCAGATGTTCGAGGTCCTCCGGAGCGACCATCACCATCCAGTCGTATTCGCCCTCGCGGTATTCGGCGCTGGCCGGCCGGGGCCGCATGTAGATTTCCTCCAGCGAATTCCAGAAATCCGCCATCGGCTCCGCCGCCGGGCCGTAGAAATCGCGGTAGTATTCCTCCAGCACCGCGTCGACGTCGAGACTCCAGTCGTCGAGCAGCCGCGCGGTCAGATAGATGCGCAGATGGTCGTAGGCGAGGTTGCGGATGAAGGTTTCCGACATCTGGGCCATGAAGCCGGCGTCGAGGCCGAGTTCGCGCATCAGCTTGATCTTGCGGTCGATCAGGTGCGGCAGAAAGGCCGGGAAGCGTTCGAAGGTCGGCGCGACCGGGAAGAGGTAATAATCCCACATCACGATGTTGTCGGTCAGCGCCGCCCAGCTCCTGAGCCACGCTTCGAATTCCGCCCACTCCTCCGGCTGCGCGGTTTCGGAATGCACCCGGCAGATGAAGACCGTGACATTTTCCGGCAGCTCCAGACCGTCGGGCGGCAGCATGTAGTCGGCGTAGGCGCAGCAGACGATATTGCCCTCGGGGTGGGTTTCGGCGACCTCGCGGGCGACTTCGGCGACGAAGTTCCAGACGTACTTCGAAGCGTAGCCCCGCGACGGCGCGGCGAAGACCTCGGGTTCCGCCTCGTCGAACCACTTCCGGCACTCGTCGCAGCGGCACCACGCCTGGTTGTCGCCCGGCATCACCGAAAAATAATCGCCGCAGGAAAAAGTGACCCGGCCGGTGAATTCGCCGTCGAAGAAATCGCGCGCGTCCCGGACGATCCGCGCCTTCAGTTCGGGATTGCTGTAGCAGAGCTG
>JAVBSD010000269.1:0-8205 GCA_031547325.1 Victivallaceae bacterium
ATTTTTTCCGGGTAGAAGTGCGTGTGGAAATCGATGATCATCGCCGCATCCTCCGGATCAGGCGGAAACTCCGCGGCGCGCGGCGCGTTCGGCGCGGTTTTCAGCGACCAGCTGCCGGATCCAGTCGACGTCGGCGAAGAAATCGATGAAATACGCTTCGATCATCGCGCACAGGCTGTCGCCGTCGGCCTTCCAATCAAGCGCCTTGTCGCCGAGGGCGGCGCGGATGTTGCTCTGGTCGAAGATGATGTCGTTGGAGAAATACGGCAGCAAATCGCCGAGATAGCGCGACATCAGCTTCTCATCCATGTTGATCGCGGACCCGGCCGCGGTGATCTGGATGTTGGCCACCCGCAGCACCGCGCACACCGCGTCCTTGATCGCCAGGGTGCTGACCGGGCTGTCGCCGGTGACATGATAGGTTTTGTTTTCCACCGGCTTCTGGAACAGCGCGGTGATCGCTTCGCAGACGAAATCGATCGGCACGAAAAAGACCCGGTCGGCCGGAGTGGCGTAGAAATGCAGATCCAAATCGATCATGTCCAGCGGGTTGAGCTTCATCTTGGCGCAGCGGTGCTTCTTGATCTTGCCGATGAATTCGACGATCCGGTAGAAGGCCAGCGGGCGGCGGATGCGCCCGTCGCTGCGGCGTCCGGTGATGATCGCCGGCCGGTAGATGGTGAAGGGAATGCCCGAGGCGCGCACCAGCATCTCGGCCTTGTATTTGCTCTCTTCGTAGGGGTTGTTGAAGCCGGCGTCCGGATGGGCGGTTTCGTAGGCGACGCCGGTGTTCCGCCCGGCGGTATAGGCGGTGCTGACGTAGTGGAAGGCCTTGACCCGGAGCTTCTGAGCCAGCGCCAGCATGTTCTGCGTGCCGCCGTAATTGATGTGGAAGGTCCGCCCGGTCGGGTCTTTGCCCAGGTTCACGTCGGCGGCGCAGTGGAAAATGACCTCGACGCCGGCGAGCCGGGGATCGGCGGCCAGCGCGGCGGCGTCCATGTCGGTGACGTCGCCGGGGACGACGGAAATGCGCTTGAGCACCATCTCGGCGGCTTCGGGGCAGCCGTCGAATTCAGCCTGTTCGCGAATGATGCTTCCCACCCTGTCTTCGGCGCTCTGGCCGCCGCCCGGACGGACCAGACAGACCAGCGACATATCGCCGCGTTCGCGGAGCAGCGCCACTGCGAAGGCGCTGCCGACCAGGCCGGTGATTCCGGTGAGAAATATCTTTGTCATGATAAAGCTTTATACCTTCCCGAAATTTGATGAAAATTTACAATAAAACATTCTACTATACATCGCAGGGAGCGGTTTTTCAATCCACCCCTCCCGGAATTTCGATGAATTCGCGCCGCCGGAGAAGCTTGGCGCCGGCCGGCGAGCTGAAAAGGATTCCGGGTTTTTTCCCGAAATTTCGAAATATTTGCGTCCGGGCTATTGACAAAAGACATTTTTTTCGTATACTTATTATGGATACACAATAGAGTACAATATAAATACAGTCGGCGTAAATATGGATATCATAGCAGCTTATCGCATTGTGCACCGTCAGGCGTTCATTCCGATCCTGGTGGATGACGGCAGGGATGTCTGGATGGAGGTTGAGGCGTGCCTGCTGGCGGGCCTGAAGGTCATCGAATACACCCAGCGCCGCGCCGACATCGCCGGCTGCCTGCCCGAGCTCCGCCGCCGGTATCCGGAGCTGGTCATCCTGGTCGGCAGCATCCTCGACGCCGAAAAGGTGGTCCGCGGCCGGCGCCAACGTTTCCCGCAGCTGGCCACCATGGAAGAATATGCCGCCCTCGGCGTCGACGGCTTCGTGTCGATGGCGGGATTCCGCACCGCGACCATCCGCCGCTTCGCCGGCGAGCGCCTGCTGCTGCCGGGAGTCGCGACGCCGACCGAGGCGTTGCGCGCCATCGAGGACGGCGCTCATTTCGTCAAAGTCGTCACCGATCCGGTGCTGGCGGCCCAGGTGGTCAGCGCGCCTCTCTTCGGCTTCGCGCCGGTCGCGGTCACCGGAGGCATGACCATGGCCCGCATTGAAACGGCCATGCAGGAGGGCGCCATGCTGGCCATGACCGGATTCGACGTGCTGCTCCGGGAGGAGCCGAACCCGACGCCGGAGAGCGCCGCCGCAATTCTGGATTGCTACCGCCGCGGCGCCGTCGACGCCCGGCTCCGCCGCTGGCCGCAATTGCAGCTCCTCGAAGACAACGACGATTTGGAGCTGTGGCGGCGCACCGTGCCCCACTTCTGGCCGTTCGGAGGCGAACGATGACGCGGGTTCTGATCCTTTACCCGGAAGCGCACCTGCAGCCGTGCTTCGACGAGCTGCGGCGGAGCTTCGACGCGGAGATCGCCGCGCCGGAAGCCTTCGACCTGGCCCGCGCGCTGCCCGGTTACGACGCCTACCTGGCGAGCATGGCTTGCCGGGTGACGCCGGAGATGCTCGCGGCCGCGCCGCGCCTGCGGGTCATCGCCACCCCGTCGACCGGGACCGACCATCTGCCCCGGGAGGAGATGGCCGCCCGCGGCATACGGTTGATTTCGTTGCGCGACTACCCCGAATTCCTGGAGAAAATCACCTCTACCGCCGAACACGCCTGGGCGCTGCTGCTGGCGTTGCTGCGCCGGATTCCCGCCGCGTCGCGGACCGCCGCGTCGGGCCGCTGGCCGCGCAACGCGTTCCTCGGGCACCAGCTCTCCGGTAAAACCCTCGGCGTCGTCGGCTACGGCCGGCTGGGGCGGATGACGGCGCGTTACGGCGCGGCTTTCGGCATGCGGGTGCTGTTCTGCGACACCGCGCCGGAACTCGCCGCCGAAGCCGGCTGCCGGCGGGTTTCGGAAGCGGAGCTGCTGCGCGAAGCCGACGTCGTCACGTTGCATATCCATCTCGACGAAGCCAACCGGCGCTGGCTGAACCGCGACCGCCTGGCGGCGATGCGTCCGGGCGCGGTCCTGGTCAACACCAGCCGCGGCGGCATCGTCGACGAAGCCGCCCTGGTCGACGCGCTGAACTCCGGCCGGCTCGGCGGAGCCGCGCTCGACGTGATCGACGGCGAATGGGACGCCGACCTGGCGCGTCACCCGCTGGTGCGTTATGCGGCGGCCCACGACAATCTGCTGTTGACGCCGCACTGCGGCGGCGCCACGGTGGAAGCCCAGCAGGAAACGCTCGGCTTCATTGCCCGGAAACTGCTGGAATTCCTTCGGGAGGACTGAATATGCTGCGCTACCGGCAATTGAAAAATTACATCCTGGAGCTGGCCTCCGGCATGGAGCCGGACGCGCTGCTGCCGTCGTTCCGGGCCCTGGGCAGCCAGTTCGGCAGCAGCCAGGTCACGATCAAGCGCGCGCTGGACGAACTCGAAGCCGAGGGCTGCATCTACCGCCGCCAGGGCAGCGGCGTCTACGTCGCGCCGCGCTACCATGCCGGGAACAGCGTGATCGCGGTCCTCATGCTGCACCTCGACGGCCTGCAGAGCGGCCAGATTCTGGGCGGCATCCAGGAGGCGGCGGCGGAATATTCCGCCAACATTCTGCTGCCCAAGCCCCTGACGGATACCGACAGGCTGGTTCAGTCTCTTCAGGCGGCCAAGGTTTTCGGCTGTATCATCAATCCGGCGACGGCCGATTTGTCCAACCCCGAATTCATCGAGATGCTGGACCGGCTGAACCGCCTCGGCATGCGCCTGGTCGCCCTGGACCTGCCGCTGCCCGGCAACTCCTGCGGCTTCGCCGGGCTGGACAACATCACCGCCTTCGGGGAGCTCGGCGCCATCCTGTTGCGGCGGCGGCGGCGCAACATCGCGCTGGTCGGCAATTTCGCCAGCAAGGTCTACGCCGCCCGTGAAAAGGGCTTCCGCCAGAGCGTCGCCGGCAGCGCGGTCCGGATCGCGCAGCTGTCCAGCCGCAGCGCCGCCGTTTCCGAACTGGCCTGCCAGATCCGCGATGGCGGCTTCGACGCGGTGGTCATCGCCGACGCCGCCGTCAGCATCCCCCTGAGCTATCAGTTGTGGTGCCGGATTCCCGACATCGCCGAACGCATGACCGTCGGCGGCATCGTCGAAGAAGGCCAGGAAATTCCCTGTCCCGGAGGCGTCACGCTGGTCAAACCCAACTCGGCGCTGGGCAAAAACGCGACCACGCTGCTCTTCCATCCCATTCAGTCCTACGACGTCAAATTGTTGAAAATTCCGGTATGCGAGAATCAACCATGAAAGGATCGCCTTCCCCCTCAACGCCGTGCCATCGTCCGACAACGCCAGTACGAAAGGAAGTGAACTCATGAAGAAGATATTTACCCTCATTGAGCTCCTGGTCGTGATCGCGATCATCGCGATCCTGGCCCGCATGCTGCTGCCGGCGCTCTCCAAGGCCCGCGCCGCTGCCCAGCGGACCAAGTGCCTGAGCAACCTCAAGCAGATCGGTCTCTCCAATGCGATGTATTCGATCGACAACCAGGATTATCTCGCGCCGATCAACACGCCCAATTCCAAGCCGGCCGAGGACCCCTTCGGCACCGGCGACTACACCAGCGACGCCGACTTGTGGCGCTGGGACAACGGCAACGACGCCAGCGGCACCAACCGGGTCGGCGTGGGCATTTTGATGTTCGAAGGGTACCTGGAAAACCAGACCGCCTCCGGCAAGATCGGCCCGGCGATCATCATGTGTCCCAGCCTGAGCATCACCAACTCGCAAAAGTCGGGCTTCGACTACGTCGGCGGCCTGATCCGTTCCGCCAAATACGTTTCCGGCAAGGGCGCGCGCGCCAAGATGACCGACGATCCCGGCGCTGCCATTGCCTTGGACAGCAGCTATTTGTCGCATGGAAACGAAGCTGACAAGGCGAAAACTGTCCTGTTCCTCGACGGCCACGTCGATTTCCGCAGGGCCATCGCCGCCTATATCTCCGCCGGTTATCTGTCCCGGGCCTACGAGCCGTAATCCAAACGGAGTCAAGATGATCAGAGCACTCGGACCTCACGAACTGACTCCGCCGCCGGAAAAAGCGGAGGAAAAGGCGCTGCCGTTGCGCCCGGGCAAGCAGCTCTTCGCCAATCCGGCGCTGATCGACCGGAGCAGCTCGCTGTTTCTCCGCGTCAACCGGCCGCGCAAGAGCGGCGTGGAGCTGCTGAGGCCGGAACGTTACTGGGAGGGACAGTGCCTGTGTTTCGGCACCGTCCTCGAGGAAGGGGGCAGGCGGCGTTTGTACTACCGCGGCTGGAGCCAGGAGGAGGCCACCGGCGGCCCGTACCACCTGGATTGCCGCGAATTCAAGCGCAGCCACGGCTACAGCCGCGGTCCGTTGTGCATCGCCGAAGTGGACGGAAGCGCCGCGGAACGTATCCCGTTCGCCGGCTCGCCGGTGCCGGAGAGCAACGTGATCTGGGACGAGGAGACCCTGGACGACTTCAACCTCTTCCGCGACGACCGCGCCGAGGACCCGGCGGAGCGTTACAAGATGCTGGCGTCGCAGGGCAACATCCTGGCCGGATTGAGCGCGGCGGTCTCCGCCGACGGGCTCCACTGGCGCTGGAAGCGCACCAACGCGGTTTCGTATTTCGGCGACCGCTGTTCCTTCTGGTACAATCCGCTGAACCGCCGTTACGTGGCCTGGAGCCGCCACCTGCAGATCTACATGCACAAGCGGTGGATCTTCCAGCAGGAGACCGAGATCTTCCCCGAATGGCGGACCCGCGAGGCGGACCCGGAGCTTTTTCACCGTTACGACGAAAACCTCGCCACCACGCCGCACCTGGTGCTGGCCACCGACGCCCGCGACCCGGAGACGCTGCAATTCTACAGCGGCTATCCGTTCTTCTGGGGCAATATGTTCATCGCCTATCTGGAGTGCTACCACATCGACCGCCAGACCCTCGACGTCCAGTTGGCCGGAAGCTGCGACGGGACGACCTGGTTCCGCCTCGGCGACCGGGCGCCTTTCATGGAGTGCGGCGGCCACGGCGACTTCGACGCCTACTGGATCGTGCCGACCTACAACCCGCCGCTGCTCCGCGACGGAACCATGTCCATCTACTACAACGGCCGCCCGGACCCGCACCGCTACACCGGATTCCGCCATGTGGCGCCGGGCATGCGCGGCAGCTTCGGGCTGGCGACGTTGCGCGAAGACGGCTTCCTGAGCTACGACGCCACCGGAGAAACCGGCCGCCTGGCCACCCGTCTCCTGGAACCGGAATCGCCGGCGCGGGATTTGGCGGTCAACTGCGAACCGTTCCGGCCGGACAATCCGGCGATGCCGATGCGGCTGGAAATCCGGGTCGCCGACGAAGCCGGCCGCCGGATCGCCGGCTGGGAAATCGTCGAGGAGCGGGCGCGGACCATTTGGCACCGGCTGCCGGCCTTCGACTTCCCGCGGCGCTTCACTCTGGAGTTCGCGGCGCAGAACTGCCGCTTGTATTCATTCAAACTGGGAGAGGACCGTTCATGAAATTCGGATTGCCGATGCTCGCGCTGACCGCGCTCGCCGCCGCCGCCGCGGCCGATGACTTCACCGCGCTGCCCGAGGCGCGCCAGACCATCTACCTCGGGGGGGTGCCGCACCTGGCGCACGACGGCGCCACCCTGACCGCCTACGACGCCGAGCGCTCCTTTTTTCCGCTGGCGATCTACCATCCGACGCTGTACATGGACGAATTCGACCGGACTTTGCCGACGCCCTTCGACCTGATCGCGGCGGCCGGCTTCAACACCCTGCATCACAACCGGCTCTACGAAGACGAATTCTTCGAGACCGCTAAACGCCACGGGTTCCGGATCATCAAGGGCGGGTCCGCGGTGGAAGAGGCGCTGAGGTGGATAGACCGGCCGGAGATCCTGATGTGGGAGGTTTTCGACGAACCCGACGCCGACGGCAATTTCGAGGAGTATCCAAGCCGTTTCGACCATTTCCGGGACTACCGGGAAACCATGCGCGCCGCCGGCGAAACCCGTCCGATCTTCGTCAACACCGTCTCCTGGATCGAAGACCCCAATCTGCCGTGGTGGATCGAGTGGCACCGGACCTCGGACATTTCCAGCCACGACAACTATCCCAAGCGGGCGGACGACACGCCGAGCTGGAGCGCCTCGATGGGCATCCCGGAGAGCATGCTGCTGGCGGTGCGGACCGTCGAGGAGCGCAAACCGGTGCTGTTCATCGTCCAGGCCTTCGGCGAGATGGCGCCGCCGGAAGAGGGCGAACGCTTCCATTTCGCCTACCCCACCGGAGCCGAACTGCGTTCGATGGTCTACGCCGCGGTGGTTTCGGGCGCCTGCGGCATCGACTACTTCACGCTGGACAACTCCGTTTGCCGCAACGCCGGGCAGCTTTACGGCATCAGCCCGGCGCCGCTCGAAAGCTACGAAGGGCCGGGACACCCGCTGGCGGCGACGCCGGAGGAGCTGCTCAAGATCCGGAGCGTCTGGGAGGCCGCCGCCGCAACCAATCGCGAACTCATCCGGCTGACTCCGTGGCTGCTGTCGCCGACCGATCCGGAGGAATACCAGGTGGCGGTCCGGGGCGTTCCCCGCACCCCGGTTCCGGTTCGCGCGATCCTCAAGCAATGGGACGGGCGGAAGGTCCTGATCCTGGTCAACCTCGACCGGGCCGACCTGACCGTGCGTCTCGATTTCGCCGGGGCGGCGCATTTCAGCGACTTCTTCACCGGCGAAGCGGCATCGGCGGTCCTGCCGCTGGAGGAATTCGGCGTCCGGGTCCTGGAAGTGCGGCGGGGCGAATGACCTTTCCCGCCGCGCGGCTCGCCGCCCTCGCCGAACGGACGGCGAAGACGGTGCTCGAACGCTGCGAACGACATTCGGATTATCCTTTCATCGACCTCAAATACCAGGTCGCCGGCCGCCGCGAAGTCTCCGCCGCCGATCCCTGGTACGCCCGGCGCGACATCATTTATTCCTGGATTCAGGGGCGCGGGCTGGAGGTGCTGGGGCAATACGCCCTGCGCGACGCTTCGGCGCGCGGCCGCTGCCGGAAGGTCCTGGCCGGGATCGTCGCCAATCTGGAGGGGCTGCGCGCCGGCAACGGCGGCCGGATGCATTTCATGATGACGGCCGACGGCCGTTTCCTGACCGTCGGCGACGCCGGGGAAGCGCTCCCGGCGCCGCCCGCCGGCGCCGTGAACTACAGCGATCTGTTCTACCTCAAATGAGCCGTGACCGCCGCGGCCGAACTCGGCG
>JAVBSD010000189.1:0-6620 GCA_031547325.1 Victivallaceae bacterium
GGGCCGCGTGGGCGCGGTGAACCGCTTCCATCTCGGGATGGTAACCGCTGTAGAGCTCTCCGGCGTCGAGCAGCCGTTGCCGGACGCGAAGATCGTGTTCGCGCATTTCCAGCAGCTCGCGGGCGATGTCAGGGGCGTGGATCATAGGTTGTCCGGCCAGATTTTGGGATAGGGCAGGGGCGCGGCGCCCGTCAGTTGGTCGATTTCGGCTTTTCGGCCGGCGGCGTCGAAGGAGGCCGGGACCAGGTAGAGCCAGGCGCCTTCGACCGGGGCCGGAGCGCCGGTCGAGGTGAGGAAGCGTCCGTCGGCGATCCGGCCGAGCACCCGGCAGGAGACCGGGCGGCCCTCCTGCAGCTCCACCATCCAGAGGCTGCCGTCGCCGGCGGCGGCGAGCAGGGGCTCCGCGCCGACGACGATGCCGGCGGGGCGCAGCTGCATGGACAGGGTGCTCGTCAGGAGCAGCATTTCGGCGTCGAGCGCGTCGCCGGCGTCGAGCGCCTCGAAGGCCGCGGCGATGTCCCGGTACGGCAGTTCGCCGAAGAGCTCGTTGCCGGCCGCGAACTCTTCCGGCGTGATGGCGTAGTAGTTCAGCCGGTGCTGCCGGTAGAGCGTTTCGATCCGGCTCCAGGTTTCGGCGGCGCGTTCGCGCGCTTCCCGCGGCAGGTCCGGGTCCCGCGTCAGTTCCAGAAACGATTCGCAGACCAGGTATTTCACCCCGGGGTTCAGCTCCCGGTCGTCGGCGATCCGCGCCAGCCAGTCGGCCAGCTGGCGTTTGATCAGCCACGCCGACGCCGGCGGCGACTGGCGCAAATGGTGAAGCGAACGGAGCGCCGCCTCGAAGGGCATGGCCTGGAGGTCGTCGAGCTTGTAGCCGGAGAATTCCAGGCTCCGGTTGCCGAGCTGGGCCTGCCAGCGGGTTGGGTCCTGGGGATCGCTGGCGAAAGAGGCGTCGACGGTGTGATTGGGGGCGTCGTAAACGTTGGCGGTGATGGTGGTCCAGCCTTCGTGGAAGGTCATTTTGGGGCGGCGTTCCAGGGTGTAGTGCGCGTAGAATTCCCGAATCCCGCCGTCGGCGCTTTTGAAGCGCAGACATTGTCGGCTCAGCACCGCCGGGGTGACGTCCAGCAGCTCACGGGCGGAGGCGTCGCGCGCATGCTGCCGGAGATACAGCTCGTCCAGCCGGGCGGCGGTCTCGCGCCACCAGGCGTCGGCGGGCAGGGAGCTCACCTCCTTCCGCAGCGCTTCGTAGCCGATTTCGCTCATGGCGTTGTAGCGCGCCAGGGCGCCGAGGGCCATGAACTCTTCCCAGCCGGCCGCCGCCGCGATCAGCGGATCGCCGGGATGGTTCTGCCGGTGGGCGGCGGCGAAGCGTTCGAGTTCGCCGCGCAGCTCGGCCAGGTCGCCCTCGAAGCGGAGAAGTTCGCGTTTGGCGGCGGCCAGTTCTTCGGCTTGCCGCTGTTTTTCGCCGATCGCTGCACGGCGCTCCGTCACCTGATCTTCGATCTGCCGCAGAAAAGCCAGCGCCTCGGCCGAGGTCGGAATTTCCCGGCGCAATCCGGCGATTTCCCGCAGCAGCCCGTCGGCGGCCCGGCCGGCGTCGTCGAGGCTGTCCCGGAAATCGGCCTCCAGGGTCTGTCGTACCGTTTGCGCCAGTTGGTCGACCCGCTCCAGGGCGGCGCGGTCGGTCTTCGTTTGTTCGTCGTCGAGGTGCTGCTGCAATTGCAGCCGGAAACGGGCGGCGGCGTGGGTTTCGTCGAGCCCGCGCGCCAATTCCTCCGCGGTCGCCAGCTGCATCCGGTAGGCGGCGACGCCGGCGAAGCCGCCGGCGGCGATTCCGGTCATGCGTTCGCAGGCGGCGGCGAAGGCGGCGGCGCGCTCTTCCTCCTCCTCCAGCAATTCCCGCTGACGCACGCTCAAAACGCGGATTTCGGGGTGGGCGAAAAGCCGCGGTTGTTTTTCGGCCAGCCGATCCAGGTCGACCTGGGCATCGGCGAGCCGGCCCTCCTGTTGCAGTCGAGCGATCCGGGTTGCGGTGTTGAGCCGGTTCCGGTAGTTGTTGTAACCGTAAAGCCCCGCCGCCAACGCCGCGACGCCGATCAGTGTCACGGTCAGCGCGGCCAGCGCCCGAATCCGGGCGCGCCGCCGTTGCCGCTTCAGGTCCATGGCGAAATAATCGCCGGCCCTGCGAAGCAATTCGTCCGGCGCTTCGCCGGTGTCGGGGCCGAAGGCGTCGCAGGCGGCGGCGACCGCCCCGCTGCCCGCGTCTCCGGCGACGGCCTTTTCCAGGCGGTCGCAGGCTTCCCGGAAACGCCGTCGGCGTTCTTCCCCGATGCGGATCTGCTTCAGCCAGCCGGCCGGTTCGGTCAGGCGCTCGACCGGGATCGCGGCGGCGGCGAATTCCGGGTCGCGGGCGACTTCGCGGTTCCACACCTCCAGAATCCGGTCGAGGCCGTCGGCGTCCTGCGCCGCGTAAACCGTGTCGATGGCGTCGAGGAGGAGGCCGGCGCGCTCCGCCAGCTCCCGGGTTCGCAAGCCGGCGATTTCGCGGCGGCAGCGGTCCGTGACGGCGGGTTTGATCCGTCCGGCGAAATCGGGATGTTCGAGCGTCCGCAATGCCCGTTCGAGGCGCGGCAGCGAAGCGGCCCGGATCGCCGCTTCCGCTTCCCGGATCGCTTCGTCGGCCACCGTCGGGGACAGCTCCCCGGCCTCACGTTCCCAATCCGGGGTGCCGGGATCGACCTCCCGCAGCCGGCGCAGCACCGCCAGCCGGGCGGCGTCGGAGAGGGTACGGATGTTGGCGCGGTAATATTCGGCGAGCTCCGCCGGGGACAGGTCGTCGAAGGGACGGTTGCCGGGAAGATCGTAGTCCGCCGGAACGACGCGCTCGGGAACCGGCCAGTTGCGGCGCAGGCATTCGCCGAGCCAGCGGTCGTATTCGGAGCCGGTCAGCAGGTATTTTTCCGACGGCGGGGCCTCCGCCGCCTCCCGGTCGCCGTGCAGCCGGCGGTTGAGCCGGGCGGCGAAGCCGGCGTAACGTTCGGCCAGGCGCCGATGGCGCGCCGGTTCGATGTCGCGTTCGCCGCCGAGAGTGGCGCGAATGGCGGCGGTCAGGTTGGCGAATTCTTCGGCGAAATTCATCGCACTCCTCCGTCGTCCCGGATGACGGCGAAAATCACGTGTCCGGTCGGACCGGCGAACTCCGCGCGTTCAAACAAATTGGCGTGCCGCGCCAGCCACTCGCGGCGTTTGCCATGCAGCTCGGCGATCTCGCGATCGATGGTTTCGAGGCGCGCACCGGCGTCGAAAATCTGCTTTTCGGCAAAGGCGGCGCGGATTTTCAGCGTTTCTTCCTCCTCGGAAAGCGCCTTGTACTGTTTTTCCTGGTCCGGCGTGCGTTTTTTCACCTCCTTCAGGGAGGCGAGCCGGTCCAGGCTGCCCAGAAACTCGTCGCGGACGGCGGCCGCCGCCGCGATGACGTCGTTGATGCGTTCGTGTTCGGCGCCGGTTTCCGCGAGCCGGCGGTTGTAGCCGGCGTATTCCTGGTAGGTGACGCTCAACGCCGCTTCGCCGGTTTTGCGGTACGGCGCAATCGCCTCCGCGTCGAGGAAACGCAGCAGATGCCCGAGGTCGGCATCGCCGGAGATCCGCAATGTGGCGGCGGCATCGTCGAACAGAAAACGCGCCTTGACCACCGCCAGCGGTTCCGCGGTGTCGAAGGCGACCGGCCCCCACCGGAAAGAACCCACCACCGATTGCAGGTCGCACCTTTGGTGGGCGGTGCAATCCCAGCGCCCGTTGCGCAATTTGAATTCAAAAACCACCCCGCCGCCGGAGTCGAGCACGTAAATGCCGCTGCCGTCGGAATCGAGCCGGTAGCCGTCGCGCAGCCGGATGTCCGGCCGGTCCGACGGCGCGAACAGCCCGGGCAGCGTAAATTCGCGCTGCGCCGGAGCCCGCAGATAGAGCAGGAAATCCCAGGCGAAGAAATGCAGCTGCTCCAGGGTCGCGGCGGAATAAACCGTCGCCGGCGGGGGCGGTTCGGGCTGGGCGGATGGCTCCGGCGGCGGAGGAGCCGGCTCGGGGGCGATCACGCTGACCGTGACTTCGGCGGGTTCCGGCGGCGGCGCGGGGACCGGGGGGCGGGGCTGCGGTTCCGGCGCGTCCTCCTGGACGGCCGGCGCGGGAAGAGCGGTTGCGGCTTCGGCCGGCCGCCTCGAATAATAGAAATAAGCGATGACGGCCAGCGCCGCCAGGATGACCGCCGCGGTGATGATATGCCTGGTCTGCAGCGTGCTGTCATCCTGCCGCCGGGCCGGCTGAATGCGGTGGGGCGGCGGCGCGATCGGACGCAGTTCCGAGGCCGGCTCCGGTTCCCGGCGCCGCATGCGAAGCGGGATCGGATCGCACGCGGCGGACTCCGGCAGGCAGGTCGGAACCGGTTGATCCGGCCGGCGCCATTGCGGCCGCGGCGTCCGGCCGCGGGCGAAGTCGCTCCACGGCGTGTCCGGCGCCGCCGCGCGGACGGTGGTGTCGATGATGGTGACGGTCTGCCGCCGCCGGGCCTCGGTCAGTGAACGGCAATCGGCGAGGCAGAAGCGCCAGTCGCAGTTCAGTTCGCCGGACAACCGGGTGAAGTAGGTGTTGAAGGTCACCCGCCAGCGCAGTTCGGCCGGCAGCAGCGCCAGCGCTTCCTTCAGCAGCGCCAGCGTATCGGTGCCGGGCGCGAAGACGATGTAGGCCGGTTCGCAGGAGCCCCGGATCGCGTTTTCGGCCAGGATGCCGGCCCATCCGGCGTCGCCGGCGACTTGCTCCCAGCACGCCGCCATGGGCGGCGGTTCGGGGACCGGCGCCGCTTCGGGCAGCTTCGGCGGTTCGTCGAGGTAACGCGCTTCGCCCTCCCAGCCGGAAAGATAGGTCCCGGCTGCGGCTCCGGCGAGCACCAGCGACGCCGGATCGCTCTCCGGCCGGCTGTCGGCGGTGAAAATCAGGTGGTGCGCCAGTACGTTGGAACGCCCCGAATAATCGCTGCCGGCGGCCTGAATCCGGCCGACCAGGTCGTAGGGCTCGCCGCCGAAATCGATTCGGCAGTGCAGCACGGCGACCGGATTGAGAGCGGCGCGCCGGTCATGGGGAGAGTAGAGCGCGGCATAGCCGCTGCAGGAACTCAGCACCGCGATCATCTCCGGCGTCAGCCAGCGCGAACACGCGGCGACGCCGAAGCCGCTGCGGCCCGACTGCAGGCCGCGCGGCAGCGAGGTGTAGATCAGTTCTCCGACCATCGGCGTCTACAATTGCTCCCAGAAATCGGTCCGGGTCTGCGGCGCCGGCGGTCCGGCCGGCGGTCCGGGGACCACGAATTTGCAGTTGTGCGCCGGATTACTGAGCAGCCGGCCGCAGAAGCTCCGGGGCAGCCGGAGCCGTTCGCCGGAGGCGGGGTCCCTGAACATCACATAATCGTCGTTGAGGGTGAACTTCTCGATGACGACGCATGCGGCGTCCGGTTCGCGGCGGTATTCGGGAATCACGCCTTCGCGCATCATGAACACCAGCATCGGCGCTTCGACCCACACCGGAGAGAGCTTCGCCGGGCGGACGCCCCAGGTTCCGGAAGCCGGATCGAGCTCGGCGGCGCAGCCGAGGGCGCTGTTGGGCAGATAGAGGACGTCGGAACAGGCGTCTTCGACGATCTGCACGAATTCCGGGGCGAATTCCAGCAGCATGGCGCGGGTGTAGTAGGAAATGTTGTCGATGATATAACCGTTGCAGCCGCCGGACAGGGTTTCCGGGTCGCGGTGGGCGGCGGACATTTCGGTCAGCGCCAGCGGACACAGCGTGCGCCATTCGTCGACTTTGGAAACCGCGACGATGAACGGATGCGGGTACTTGCCCCTGGCGTCGAGCACCCGGTAACGCCGCAGCCGGGCCAGGGTTTCGGCCAGCAGCGTTTCCTGGTTCTGAACCTGGAGGCGGGCGTCGCCCTCCGGCCGGTCCGGGCGCGCCAGACGCCGCCGGAAGCGCGGATCGACGGTCGGGTCGAAGAGGAAAATGATGCCGTTGGAGTGCGCCAGATGGCGGGTCCCCGGATTGTTGAAGTCGTCGCCCCCCGGCTGGAAGTGTTCGCCGGCGTTGTCGTAAAAGACCGCGTTCCAATCCCGGGCGCCGGATTCGAGCTCCCACTGGGCATGAAGCTTGTAGATGAACGGTTTGGGCAAGTTGATTTCGCGTCCGGCGAACATCACGCCGTCGTACATGTCGCCGGTCATCTGGGTTTTGTCCAGCGCGGTCAGCGCGTTCGGCGCCGGATTCATAAACAGACGGTTTTCGTTTTCGGCGAGAATCAGGTTGCCGGCCGGGTCGGCGTCGGTGACGCTGACGTCGAAGAGATCGGAGAGCTCTTGCTTGAGGCGGTGGATCATCGACGTCAGAAAGTAGGTTTTGCCGCTGGCCGGCGCGCCGATGATCGAATAGAAGCGGCTCTCCAGGTCGATGACGGTGGAGGGAATGCGCAAATGACAGCGCGGACACGCCATGTCCGGACAGCTCATGCCCTTGGCGTCGATGGCGTTTCCGGCGCGGTCGAAGCGGGTCGGCAGGAAGCGTTTCTGCCCCTCCGGCACCAC
>JAVBSD010000115.1:0-6916 GCA_031547325.1 Victivallaceae bacterium
TGCTTGACGCGGTCGATCCGGCCGGCATCGACTGGCCGGCCGGGCTCGAAGTGGCCGCGCCGGAGGGGCGCGCCGAATGATCCGGCGCGCCATGGCGATCCGGCTGGCGGCGTTGGCCGCCGTGTTTCTGGGGGCGTTGACCGCGGGGGCGCTGCAATTCGGCGACGTCGAGGTCCAGGGCGGCGAACCGACGCTGCCGATGACGCCCTCCGGCGGTTATTTTTGGCTGGAGCTCCGGCTGATCAACCACGGACCGGACAACGCGACGGTCGATCTCACGCTCACCGCTTCCGATGACAACCGCAGTTCGGCTTCCCGCCGGGTGATTTTGCCGCCGGGCGGCGACATCACCACCGGCATCGGGTTTCCGGCGGCGGAGAACGAGCGCGACCGGTCTTATTACGGGTACCGCGGCGGCGTTTCGGTCCGGATGAAGCTCGCGGTCGCGGTCAACAGCCGCCGCATGGGCGCCATGGAGACCTGGATGCGCCAGGGCGCCGGCCTGACCGCGTCGTCGCCGGAGTGGCGGCGCTGGCAGAGCAACAACCGCCTCGAATCGATCTACCTCGGCGATTGCGACATCACGCTGCCGGTGAGCGAATGGAGCGGCGATATGCGCAGCTACATCGGCCTGAAGATGCTCTATGTTTCGGCGTTGGAATATGCGCAGATGCCCTCCCAGGTCCGGCGGGGGCTGGACCGCTGGGTGGCCCTCGGCGGCCGGATGGCGGTGATGGTGCGCCCGGAAGACGCCTGGCCGGCCGGCATCCCCGGCGGCGGAGGAGGATTTCACTCCGAAGTGCGCGGTTTCGGCGAATTCGCGGTCTGCCGTCCGGCGACCTCCGCTCAGTGGCAGGCGACCGCCGAGCGGCGCGCCGCGGAGGAGGAAGAGGCCAAAAAGACCGCCTCCACGGGCGGCATGGGCGGCGGCATGGGTTACAACAATTCGTACAACCGGAACGAAAGCGTCCTGGTGCCGCGGGAGGAAACTCCGGCGTTGAAGCAGCTCGTCAACTGGAGCCGGGCCGCCCGCGGTTCGGGCGGGGCGCCCGTCGAGGCCGGTTTCCTGTCCCGGCTGGGGATCGTCATCGCCGACGTGCCGCTGACCGTGCTGTTTTTCGTGATGATCGGCTTCGTGGTGCTGATCGGGCCGGTGAATTACCGCTGGCTGCGCAAGCGCCGCCGCGAGACGCTTTTTCTGGTGACGGCGCCGGCGATCGCGCTGGTGTTCTGCGTGGTGGTGGTTTTATTCATCACCTTTCGCGAGGGGTGGCAGGCGCGCGGCCGGGCGGTGGCGCTGACCTTGCTCGACCAGGAAACCCAGGAGGCGCTGACCCTGGCGCGGATCGGCTGGTACGCTCCGCTCGGGCTCGGGGCGATGGAATTCGACCAGGAGACCGCCGTCGAGCTCATGACCGGCGCCGAGCCGTCGGTCACCCTCGGCGAAACCCGCGGCCAGCGGTTGTCCCGGGCGGTGCGGCCGCGCATTCCCGCCGTGCTCGCCACCCGCAAGGTCGACCGCCGCTTCGAGCGGCTGCGCGTCACCGACGGCGATGCCGCCGGGCTGCGGGTGGTCAACGGTCTCGGCGTGGCGGCGGAACGCATCTGGGTGGTCGGGGCCGGCGGTACGGTCTACGCCTCCCGCGCGCCGCTGGCGGCGGGGGAAAGCGGCACGCTGGCGGCGACGACGGAGGTTTCGACCGCCGCCGTCCTGGAGCCGGAGCGGCTGCTGAGGTGGTTCAACGACTATCAGTTGGGAAAAGAGCGGAACATGGAGGCGCTGGCGGCGACGCTGCCGGCGGGATATTATATCGCGGTGGTCCGCGATACGTTGTTTTTCGACGCCGGGGTTCAGGCCGGCGATTGGGCGGCGTGCAACGTCGTCGTCGGTAAATTCAATGTGGAGGAAGTGTCCGAAGATGCTGGTTGAAGTACGCAATCTGGTGCGCCGGTTCGACCGGACGCTGGCCGTGGACCATGTGTCGTTCCAATTCGCCTCGGGCAGCATTTACGGTTTTATCGGCCCCAACGGCGCCGGCAAGACCACCACGCTGAAGATCATGTCGACGGTCGACCTGCCCGATTCGGGCGACGTCTTCTATGACGGGGTCTCGGTGATCAATTATCCGGAGGAGGTCCGGCGGATCATCGGCTACATGCCCGACGCGCTGCCGGAATCGCTGGACATCCAGGTCTGGGAGTATCTCGATTTTTTCGCCCGCAGCTTCGGGCTGAAAGGGGCGGCCCGGACCCGGGCGCTGGCCGACATCGAGGAATTCACCAATCTGGGCGGCATCCGGCACAAGTACCTGGCCAGTCTTTCCAAGGGCATGAAGCAGCGGGTCAGCCTGGCGCGGGCGCTGGTGCACAACCCGGAGGTGCTGATCATGGACGAGCCCGCCGCCGGGCTCGACCCGCGGGCGCGCCTCGAGCTGCGCGAGCTCCTGAAAATCCTCGCGCAGCAGGGGAAGGCGCTCCTGCTGAGTTCGCACAGTCTCTCCGACCTGCAGGACATCTGCAACGGCGCGGTGATCATTGAAAAGGGCCGGCTGCTCGCGTCCGGCACCTTCGGCGAGATCGAGGCGCGGCTGCTGGCCGGAGAGGCCGGCGGCGACAAGGCGGTCGAACCGATTTCCAAGGTCGAAATCACCTTCAGGGGCGACGCCGAACGGGTCCGGATCAAGCTTTTGGAGCATCCGGCGGTCCGCAACCTGGCCATGGCCGGCGATTGCGCGGCGGCGATCGAAGTCGCCGGCGGCGAGGCGGCGGTTTCGGCGGTGGTCGGGACGCTGTTCCAGGACGGCATCGTGGTCACCGGCTTCAAGCAGCAGGGCATGGATCTGGAGGAGATTTTCATGCGGATCACCACCGGGGAGGTCCAATGAACTTCCGCCAAACCATCGACGCCCTGGGCGAGCGGGTCAATCCGGTGCTGGTCAAAGAGGTGCGGCAGAGCTTCCACAACACCTGGATTCTGGTCTTTGCCGCGACGGTGCTTTTCGGCGAACTGCTGATCATGCTGATGCTGCAGTCGGAGGTCTTTTCCGCCGCCCGTCGCGGCAGCGTTTTTTTCACGCTGCTCTTGTGCATCCTCACCGGCGGCGGGATGCTGATCGGCGGGGCGATCCCGATGCAGCGCTTCTACAACGAACGCAAGCAGAGCGATCTGGATTATTCGACGATGACCAACCTCTCCGGGGTCCAGATGGTCCTGGGTCGGCTGTTTTCGGGGGCGTTGACCATCCTCTTGTTGTATGCGATGTGCCTGCCTTTCATGGTGATCAGCTATTTCCTGGGAGGGGTGGCGTTGACCGAAATGCTGGCGACGGCCTCTTTTTTCTTCCTGGTGCTGCTGCTGGTGACCCAGGCCGGGCTGCTTTTCGGCGCCGCCGGCAGCCGCATCGCTTCGGTGGTCTTCCAGCTCGGGCTGTTCATCGCCGGTTGGGTGGTGATTCTCGCGGCGCTGCAATTGTTCGAGGTTTCGGGCGTCTTCGGGTTTGCGCTGAGCTTGCAGACTTTTGTCATCGCCGTGTCGGTGACGCTGTTGATCGGCGGATTGCTTTTCGTGCTGACGGTGGCGGCGGTGCTGCCGCGCCCGGCCAACCGGATGCTGCCGGTGCGCCTCTACATCTTCGCGCTGTGGGCGCTGATTCCGGCGCTGCCGGCGATCTGGGACGTCGACGTGGTCAACTGGCAGAGGGTCTTGGAGGCATGGGCGGTGCTGACCATGCTCTTGATCGTGCTGACGGCCGGCATCGCCGCGTGCGAACGCGACGTCCAGTCCTACCGGGTGCTGCGGCGGACGCCGGGGAATTTCCTGTTTCGCGCGATCTTTTTCCTCTTTTCCAGCGGTTCGGGGGGCGGGCTGTGCTTCGCCTGGCTGCTGTTCGCGGGAATGGCGGTGATGGCCGGATACGGTACGGCGAAAAATTTTTGGCCGGTGCCCCTCGGCTGGGCCGCGCTGGCGCTCTTCATCGGCGGTTTGGCGCTGGTTCTGCGCGGGTTCTTCCGCCCCCTGCGGCGGCTTCCCGGGCCGGTGCTCTGCCTGGCGACGGCCGGGCTGGTCTTTTTCGTCCGGCTGGTGCTCCAATTGGTCGCGGCGAACGAGGATTGGCTTGAAATCGCGACCGCGTACGGCGTCTACATCGTGCTGGCGGGGATCGTGCTGCTGCTCAATTCGGCGATGATTCTGCGGCAGTTCGGCGACTGCTCCCGGGCGGTCCGGGAGCGCCGGGCGGCGGCGCGGGAGGAGTCCGGCCGGTCATGACCCGAGCTTCGGCCGAACAACTCGACGCGATCCGCGCCGGCCTGCGCGCCGGCGGGGCGCTGACTTGGCGCGCGCCGGCGGAGATTTCCGGTTTCGACGGCCGGCGGATGGGGCGGGCCCACGGCCACGCGCTGGAGTTTTCCGAATACCGCGAATACCGCCCGGGCGACGACCTGCGGCGCATCGACTGGGGCGTTTACGCCCGCAGCGAACAGTGGATGGTCAAGCTGTACCGCGAGGAAATCGACCCGCGCTGCGACCTGATCATCGACGATTCGGCTTCGATGAATTCGGAATCCGGGCTCAAGCGTCGGGCGGCGCTGGCGCTGGCGGCGCTGGTGGCCCAGGCCGCCGCCAACGCCGGATTCACCCTCAAGGTGTGGCGGGCGGCCGGCGAATTGAGCCGCGTCGACGCGCCGGCGCGGCCGACGGAATGGCAGCAGTTCGATTTTGCCGCCGAAGCCGGTCCGGCCGAGGCGCTGGCCAATTTCGCCGGCCGTTTCCAGCAGCGCGGCATCCGCATCGTGATCAGCGATTTGCTGTGGAAGGCCGAGCCGCGCAATTTCCTGGCCCGCCTCGGTTCCGGCGGCACCGCGGTGGTGCTTCTGCGCCTGGGCGACGCGGCCGAAGACGATTTTGAAACCGGCGGCCACTGGCGGCTGGTCGACGCCGAAACCGGCGAGGAGCGCGAATACCTGATCGACGAAGCGCGTCTGGCGCGTTACCGGCGGCGGCTGGCGCGCCATCTGGAGTGGTGGCGCGACGAATCGCGCCAGGCGGGGGCGCGGCTGTTGACGCTCGACGCCGGGGACTTCTATCCGGTGTGCAACCTCGGGCTGCTGCTGCAGACGGGCGTGGCCGACGTGCGGCAGGGAGGCTGAAACGATGCTGAATTACCTGCCCCATTGGCTCAATCCCTGGCTCGGTCTGGCCGGCGCCGCGGCGCTGGGAGTGTTGTTTTTCCTTTATCTGTGGTGGCGGCATTCGAGGCGGCGGACGGTTCCGGCGGTCTTTCTGTGGGAGGAGCCCGAACGCGAACGCCGCGACGGCCGCAAGCGCGAGCTGCGCCGGCTGCCGTTGAGTTTCTTTCTCGAAGCGCTGGCGATCCTCCTGATCGCGCTGGCGGTGATGGGGCCGTGGTGGCCGCGGCGGCTGGAATCGCCGCCTTTGTCGCTGGTGCTGGACAATTCCGCTTCGATGCTGGCCGGCGAGGGCGCGGATTCCTCTCTCGGCCGGGCCAGGGCCGAGGCGGTCCGGCGCATCGCCGCCGAACCCGGCCGCCGGGTGCGGCTGGTGCTGGCCGGCCGCGACAGCCGGCTGCTGAGCGATTCGGCGTCGCAGCCGGAATTGCTGGAAGCGCTGGCCAGCTGGAGCGGCAGCGACAGCGAGGGGCGGGTGCTGACCGCGGCGTTGTCCGAAGAGGTGCGTTATCCCGGCCACGAGATCGTGGTGTTGACCGACCGGCCGCGTCCGGAGGAGGCTCCGGCGATTTTCGGCTGGTGGTCGGGGGGGCGTCCGCTCGACAACGTCGGGATCATCGCGGCGCGGCGCGGCTCCGGCGAAAGCGTCAACCGGATCGTGCTTCTGCTCGGCAAATACCTTTCGCGCGACGCGGAAATCGAGGTCACGCTGCGTTACGGCAACCGGGCGCAACGGCTGCCGCTGCGTTCGGCGGTGACTCAGGCGCAGTTGGAATTGCCTCCCGGCGATGCTCCGGTCACCATCGAAGTGGAGTGGCCGGGCGACCGTTTCCCCCTCGACAACCGGATCACGCTGCTGTCCGAAAAACGGCCGCCTTTGAAAATCGCCACCTCGGCGCCGCCCGAGACCGCGGCGGCGGCGTTGCGCGCGGTCACCGCCGGCAATCCGGAATTCGTCGGCACGCCGACTTCGGAGGCGGAGCTGTTCATCTGTTCGCCGGCGTTGCCGGCGCGTCCGGCGCACCGGCTGATCGTCCACGGCGGGAAAGGGAGCCGCGCCCAACTGGCGCCGCCGCCTTATACTGTTGATTACACCCATCCCCTGACGGTGGGGCTGAGCCTCGACGGAGTGCTGTGGAACGCCGCCGCGGAGACCTCTTTGCCGGGGCGGGTGCTGATTTCCGCCTCCGACCGCACGCCTTTGCTGAGCGTCGGCCGCCGGCCGGGCGGCTGGTACGACATCCATCTCAACTGGCGCGGCGACGGCGGCAATCTGGCGCGGCATCCGGCGTGGCCGGTGCTGTTCATGAACCTGCGGGAATGGCTTTCGAGTGAACGTCCGGGGCCGTCCAAGGCCAACTACGCGCTGGGCGACCGGCTGGTGGTCAACGGCTTGCGCGACGGCGCGGCGGCGCGGCTGACGCTGCCCGGAGGCGAAACGGTCCGGCTGGTGAACTTCGGCGTCAACGCTTATTACGCCAATCTCGGCAGCGGCTCTTATATTCTGCATATCGGCGACCGGTCGTGGCCGGTCGAAGTCAATTTTCTGTCGCCGGGCGAATCCGATTTGACGGGGCTCGGGCCGAAGGATTACGCGCCGGCCGCCGAGCTGCTGCGCGGGATCGGGATGCGCCGCGCCGGGTGGGCGGCGCTGCTGGCGGCGCTGGCGGTGCTGGCGCTGCACCAGCATCTGCTGGCGATAAGGAGGGAACGGGAATGATTTTCGCCT
>JAVBSD010000195.1:0-2919 GCA_031547325.1 Victivallaceae bacterium
GTGGTCGGCAGCGCGCTGGTCAAACTGGCGCGCGATCCGGATCAAATGCAACAACTGGCCTCCGAACTGGCGGAGGCGATGAGGATGTGACGGTTTGAAGAAATCGAAGGGCGGTTGGATTTTTCTGTTGTTGCTGGCCGGAGCGGCCGGCTGGAGCATGTGGTGGTACGAGCGCGCCGGGCAGCTGCCGGAGCCGCCGACGCCGGAGCCGCCGGTCATCCGCCGCTACCGGGCGCCGTCCGCATCGCCGAATTTCGACCGCCCCTTCGACTACGCCGGGGCGGTTTCCGGCAATATTCCCGTCCTCAAATCGAGCTCCGGGGCGCGTTCCGGCATCCTGGTCGACCTCGATTCCCACCGGGTGCTGTGGGAGAAAAATTCCCGCGAAGCCCAGCCGATCGCGTCGCTGACCAAGCTGATGACCTTTCTGGTGGTGATGGACGAGCTGGAAAAGGGCGACCGGCCGAATTTCGATTCGCCGGTCACCGTCTCGACCGATTCGACCAACGCCAACCCGGTCAAGATCAACCTCAGGGCCGGGGAAAAGGTGCCGCTGCGCGACCTGATGACCGCGATGATGATGATGAGCGCCAACGACGCGGCGCAGCAGATCGCCGAATACTTCGGCGACGGCCGCATGGCGGGCTTCGTGGAGCTGATGAATCTCCGCGCCGGCGAAATCGGCATGACCGAATCGGTCTTCCACAATCCCAACGGGCTGCCGATCTACCGCAAGAACGCCGAAACGCTGATGAACCGCGCTTCGCCGCTGGACATGATGGTGCTGATCGAGCATGTCTTCGAATACCCCCAGCTCTTCGAGTGGACCAACGCCAAACAGCGCAACTACCGTGAAGGCACGGCGGCGGCCAGGGAGCTGGGCAATTCCAACCGCCTGCTCGGCGCGGTGCCGGGCGTCGACGGGCTGAAGACCGGCTACACCGACGCGGCCGGCCACTGCCTGGCCTTCTCGGCGGTCCGCAACGGCCGCCGCCTGGTCGGCGTCGCGCTCGGCTTCGACAAACGCGACGACCTCTTCGCCTTCAGCCGCGAGGCGATCGAATGGGGCTACCAACAGCAATAGGAGTCGAATCATGGATGCATCCGATGCCGCCCAAGTCCGCCCGAAACCGCCGCTGCCGCTGAAAATCGCCGCCGGGATGTTATTCCTCATGGGCCTGGCGTCCATCGCGACGACGCTTTATTCCCTGATCGGCGACAGACTCCATCTGGATCTGAGTTTCATCCTGTATTTTCTGGCCTATGCCGGGATTCTGCGCGGCAGCCGCGGCTGGAGGCTCTTCACGCTGATCATCATGGGATTGGCATTCGTCTTCTGCGCGCTCGCCATCGGCTGGTTTCTTCTGGACCCGGATGGCATGATCGCACACTGCCGAGTCGGCGGCCGGGAACTCGATCCGTCCAACAAATGGCTCGCTTATACGGTCCCGCTGGTGATGGCCTCCTGGGCGGCGATATTCCTCGCCCTCATGCACCTGCCGCAGGCCAGGGCTTATTTCCGCCGTCCGCCAACGGCTGAAAGGGAACAATAGCCGTCACTTCTGATGCCGCTGCCGCCAATGGTAGTAGCTGGAAACCGAGGCGAAACCGAGGCGGTCGGCGATTTCCTTTTGCGAATAGCCCGCGAAATGCAGCTCGATGCTGCGGCGCAGGCGCAGCCGGTTCAGGTATTCGCGCAAATTGCAGCCGATGTGGCGGCGGAACAACCGCAGGAACTGGCTGCGGCTGTAGCCGCTCAGACGCGCCAGCGATTTGAGGTTGTCGCCGATCCCCAGGGTCTGGTTCAGGTGCCGGGTGATGGCCTGAATCGCGTCGGAACGCCGGTCGGGCGCCGGCTGGCTGTTGCGCTCCGCCTCTGCCTCCTGCTCCCGGATCGAAACCAGCAGCAATTCCATCCCGGCCCGCAGGCGGCGGCGCGCCAACGGCGTCGCCGCCTCGGTCCAGGCGGACCACGCCCGCATCAGCAGCTCGACCAGATTGGGGTCCTTCTGCCAGTAACGCCGCAGCAGCGCGTACTGCGAGGACCGCACCTCGAAAAGCGACGCGGCAAAGGCGTCCGGCAGGAAGTAAATCCACAACTGCCGGCAATCCGGCGCCACGTACGGGCAGCGCCGGTCATGGCGCACGTCCGAGTCGAACCAGAACATCGCGCCGGGGCCCGCGTCGTACAACTCCTCCCCCACCCGTACCTCGCACTCCCCGGAGAGCACCATCATAAGCTCCCGGAAATGGTGGCAATCCTCCGGCACCTCCCGGTCCGGCGGCAGCTCCCGGCCCGCCAGTTCCCTTTCGCGGCACCCGACGAAACGCCACTCGTCCGCCCTGTCCAGCAAAGAGATTTCATCGGAGGTCAAGATCCGCATACCGTTTCCGCTCCGTCCATTTTATGGAATTTTCGATGCACTCATTTTTCCCATACAATACTTGACTTGACGGCATTTTTCAACTATAATTTTATTAACAGTTCAACATCAACATGGGAGAAACGCAGCATGAACCAGCGCAACACAGCCGGCCCCGCCCATCGGAGAACGGCCCGGTACTTTCGATCCGAATTCACTCTCATCGAACTCCTGGTGGTGATCGCGATCATCGCCATCCTCGCCAGCATGCTGCTGCCGGCGCTCTCCAAGGCGCGCGCCGCCGCGCAACGAAGCAAATGCCTCAACAACCTGAAACAGATCGCCCTCGGCGCCGCTGTGTACGCCGTCGACCACATCGACTACCACCCGATCACCGCCTGGAGCGACGAAGACCAGTGGCTGACCTGGAACTACCTGCTGATCACCTACGTCGGAGGCGAATCCCCGGCCAGCGCCAAAGCCGCTTTGCTGCTGCCGTCGTACCACTGTCCGGCGTTAAGCGTCGCCGGCGCGGAGTTTACCCGGGGCTTGAATT
>JAVBSD010000137.1:0-3615 GCA_031547325.1 Victivallaceae bacterium
GGGCCGGGTCTTCATCATCGCCGGCGACGGCTGCATGATGGAGGGCGTCACCTCCGAAGCCGCTTCGCTGGCCGGCCACCTCAAGCTCGATCAGCTGGTCTGCTTCTATGACGACAACTCGATCACCATCGAGGGTGCGACTTCCCTGGCCTTCTGCGAAGACGTCGCCAAGCGCTTCGAGAGCTACGGCTGGCGGGTGCTGACCATCGCCGACGCCAACGACGTCGTCCAGTGCGACGCGGCGCTGGCCAAGGCGGTGGTTTCCGACGGCCGCCCGACGCTCCTGGTCGGCAAGACCAGGATCGGCTGCGGCGCGCCGAACAAAGCGGGCAAATCCAGCGCCCACGGCGAACCCCTGGGCGGCGACGAAGTCGCGGCGCTGAAGCAGTGCCTCGGGCTGCCGGCCGACGCCTTTTACGTCTCCGACCAGGTTCGCGCCATGTGCCGCGGCCGGGTCGCCGAACTGGCGCAGGAAGCCGCAAAGTGGGACAAGGAATTCAAGGCCTTCCTGGCCGCCGACGCCGACCGCGCCAAAGCCGTCGACGCCTACGTCAACCGCCGGGTCCCGGCCAACATCCTCGCCGAGCTGCTGGCCGCCGCTCCGGTCGACAAGCCGGTCGCCACCCGCGCCAGCTCCGGGACCGTGCTCCAGAAGGCCGCGGCGCTGGTGCCGGCGCTGATCGGCGGCTCCGCCGACCTCGCCCCGTCGACCAAGACCGACATCAAGGGCGCGTCGAGCTTCTCCGCCGACAACCGCGCCGGGCGCAACCTCCACTTCGGGGTGCGCGAGCTCGCCATGGGCATGGCCGGCAACGGCATGGCGCTGACCGAAATGACCATTCCCTACACCTCGACCTTCTTCGTCTTCAGCGACTTCCTGAAGCCGGCGATCCGTCTGGCGGCGCTGATGCAGCTCCATGAGCTGTACGTCTTCACCCACGACAGCTTCTACGTCGGCGAAGACGGCCCGACCCATGAGCCGATCGAGCAGATCGCGATGCTGCGGACCATTCCGGGCCTGACCGTCTACCGCCCGGCCGAAGCTCACGAAGTCGCCCACTGCTACGCCGCGGCGCTCCAGGCCGCCGGGCCGGTGGCGCTCTTGCTGACCCGTCAGGATCTGCCGCCCTACACCGCCGCCATGGCCGCCAAGATCGACGTCGCCAAGGGCGCTTACGTGATCGACGAGGACGCGGATTTCGGCCTCATCCTGGTCGCCACCGGCTCGGAAGTTTCGCTGGCGCTGGCCGCCGCCGAAATCATCCGCGGCAAGGGCGGCAAGGTCCGGGTGGTGTCGATGGTGTCGATGGAGAAGTTCTTCGCCCAGCCCCAGGCCTATCGCGACTCGGTGCTGCCGCCGTCGTGCAAGCGCCGGGTGACGATCGAAGCGGCTTCGACCTTCGGCTGGGCCCGCGTGGCCGGCGACGAAGGCCTCTGCATCGGCCTCGACCACTTCGGCGCCAGCGCGCCCTACAAGGTGCTGGCCGACAAGTTCGGATTTACCCCGGACCAGGTCGTCGAGCGCATCCAGGCGCACTTCGGCTGCGGCTGTTCCTGCAAGTGCTGCGGCTGAGTCCGGCAGCAAACCCGAAATCCCCGCCCTCCGGCGGGGATTTTTTTTGACTTGCGGAAAAAAGCTGCTATAGTATGACAAAGTGTTAGGAAGACTTCAAGGTGTTGGTATGGGTGATTCGAAACGCGAACAGGTGCGCCGCCATATCTTGGGAGAGCTCGGGACCGGCAAGTATCCGGTCGGGACGCGTTTTGTTTCGGAGAATTGCCTGGTCCGCGAGACCGGAATCTGCAAGAACACCGTCCGCGAGGCGGTGTCGTCGCTGGTCTCCGCCGGCGTGCTGGTCCGGCGGCAGGGCTCCGGCACCTACGTGGTGCGCCTCGGCGAAGCGCCGGAGGTTGCCCGGCGGCGGGTCATCGGCGTCTATTCCAGCGATCCGATCGAAACGATGATCGAGAGCAGGCTGATCGGCAACGGCATTCGCGCCGCGGCGTTCGAGGCGGGCTGCGACGTGCTGCACTTCGGCGGCGACTGCGCCGCCAGCGTCGCCGAGCTCCGCCGCAACCCCGGAATCGACCTGGCCGGGGTGGTGTTGACCCACCTGTTGGGTTCCGATTCGGCCGAGCTCGGGCGGCGTTTTCCCGAGCTGAAGTTCGTCATCGCCAACTACCAGACCGCGGACTTCGAGCGGCTGCCGGAGAACATTCACGGGGTGTTTGCCGAGGAGTTCGCCGGCGGCTACCTGATGGCCAGCCATCTGATCGGCAAGGGCTGCCGCCGCATCGGGGTGCATTCGGCCGGGCACTCCGGGGATACCAATTATTCGCAGCGCATCGCCGGATACCGCTACGCGCTGGAGGAGAACGGCATCGCCTTCGATCCCGCTTTGATCTACGAATGCGATTCGACCGGTCTGAGCGCCAGCAAGCGCGAGGCCGGGCGGAGCGTGATGGCGCGGATGCTGGCCGACGGCGCGCCCGACGCCTACTTCGGGTTGAACGATTTTTTCACCGCCGGCGCCTGTGACTACCTGAAGGAACACGCGCCGCCCCGGCCGATGGTCATGGCCGGCTACGACAATTACGATCCGGAGCTCGGGCAGTACTACAATTTTTCGACCGTGGCGGTCGACCTCGAAGGCATCGGCCGCCATTCGGTGCAGCTGCTGATCCGCAAGGATTTTCCGGGCCGCCGCATCCTGCTTCCCCCGCGCCTGGTGGCGCGTTGATACAACCCTCTTAACCGGAACGGAGCTTATGGGCAACAAAATCGATTTGGGAAACGCTTCCTGGACGTTGGCGGGATGGACGCCGAACCTGTGGAAGCTCAACGTCGCGGCGGAGACCGGTTCGAGCCAGAAGGCGGAGATCCCGGCCTTTCCGGTGCAATTGCCGTGTTCGGTCCAGATGGCGCTGCGCGACCGGGGGCTCCTGCCGGACATGTACACCGGCTTCCGGGCGCGGGAATGCGAGTGGGTGGAGAACCGCCACTGGATCTATGAATGCCGTTTCGAGGCGGAATTGGCCGCCGGCCGCCGGTATGAAGTGGTGCTGCCCGGCGTCGACGCCGCCGGGTGGGTGCGCTTCGACAACGTGATCGCCGGGACCTTTCGCGGGGCGCACCGGGAGCACCGGATCGCGCTGCCGCCGGGGACGGGGGAACGGCGGACGCACCGGCTCGAAATCATCTTCGACTCGCCGACGCGTTTCGCCGGGCAGTTCGGGGACAGCTCGAAAATGCCGGTCGACAAGCCGCGTTTTTACTACACCTGGGACTGGATTCCGCGGCTGGTCCAGACCGCGATCACCCGGATGCCCTATATCGCCGACTGCGACGCGCCCGGCTGGGACTTCGATACGCTGTGGACCGACGCCGACGCCAAGGCCGGGACCGGCGAAATCTTCCTCCGGGGGACCGCCGGCGGCATCGGGGAGTTGACCGTGACCCTGCTCGACGGCGACCGGAGCGTGCTCGAACGGCGGATCACCGCCGGGGAGTTCGCCGCCGGGGTGAGTCTGCGGGACATTCCGGTGGAATTGTGGCGGCCGAACCTCTCCGGAGCGCCGCGGCTCTACCGGCTGGCGGTGGCCGGAGGCGGGGAG
>JAVBSD010000232.1:0-5351 GCA_031547325.1 Victivallaceae bacterium
CGCTTGGCCGGATCATCGGATGGAAGCGCCTGGTAGGAGATTTGAGAGCCGGATTTAGAGAGGCGGATGATGGTCTCGGCCAGTTCAAGCATGGTGAATTCGGCCGGATTGCCGAGGTTCACCGGTCCGGTGAACTCTTCCGGCGCCGCCATCATCCGGATCAGCGCGTCGACCAGGTCGTCGCGGTAACAGAAGCTGCGGGTCTGTTCGCCGTCGCCGTAAACGGTGATGTCATGGTTGCCCAGCGCCTGGACGATGAAGTTGCTGACCACCCGGCCGTCGTCCGGCTGCATCCTCGGCCCGTAGGTATTGAAGATGCGCACGATCTTGACCGGCAGCGCGTATTGGGTGCGGTAGCTCATGAACAGCGTTTCGGCGCACCGTTTGCCCTCGTCGTAACAGGAACGCGGCCCCACCGGATTGACGTTGCCCCAGTAGCTTTCCGGCTGCGGATGCACCGCCGGATCGCCGTAGACCTCCGAGGTCGACGCCTGAAGAATCCGGGCGTTGAGGCGCTTGGCCAGCCCGAGCATGTTGATCGAACCGTGGACGCAGGTTTTCACCGTCTGGACCGGATCGCGCTGGTAATGCACCGGCGAGGCCGGGCAGGCCAGATTGTAGATCTCATCGGCCTCCAGGTACAACGGAAAGGTGATGTCGTGGCGCTGCAACTCAAAACGCGGATGCCCGAGCAGATGATGAATGTTGCGCCGGGCGCCGGTGTAGAAATTGTCGACGCAAATCACCTCATTGCCGAGCTCAAGCAATTTTTCGCACAGGTACGACCCCAGAAACCCGCTGCCCCCGGTGACGATGATGGTTTTGCCGTTCATGAATTTTCCCGTTCCCGGCTCCCGGCGAGGTTAAAAGTGAGTCAACGCCCTCTGCCCGATGGGGTAGACGTTGAAGCCGATTTCGTAAAGTTCGCGGTGATTGAGCAGGTTGCGGCCGTCGAAGATGAAGGCCGGCTTTTCCATCGCGGCGTAAATTTTGCGGTAATCCAGCTCCTTGTAGCAGCTCCAATCGGTCATCACCGCGATCGCGTGGGCTCCGGCGGCGGCCCGGCAGGGGTCGTCGCAGTATTCGATCCGGTCTCCGGCGTCGGCGAGATCCATTCTGGCATTGGGCAGCGCCTTGGGATCGGTGACCGCCAGGCGGGCGCGTTCGTCGAGCAGCTTGCGGCAGACGGTGATCGCCGGGGATTCGCGGGTGTCGCCGGTGTCCGCCTTGAAGGCGAAGCCGAAGATGGCGATCTTTTTATCCGCCACGGTGTTGAACATCGCGCCGAGCATGTTGTGAACGAAACGCGACGCCTGGAATTCGTTTATTCTGACCACGCCGAGCCAGTACTCGGCGATCTCCGGCAAGCCGTAGAAACCGCAGAGATAGACCAGATTGAGGATGTCCTTCTTGAAACACGACCCGCCGAAGCCGATGCTGGCGCGCAGAAACTTCGCACCGATGCGGCTGTCGCGGCCGACGGCGGCGGCGACCTCGTTGACATTGGCCTCGGTCTTTTCGCACAGGGCGGAAATCGAGTTGATCGAGGAAATGCGCTGGGCCAGGAAGGCGTTGGAAACCAGCTTGGTCAGCTCGCTCGACCACAAATTGGTGGTGATGATCTTTTCGCGCGGCACCCAGTGGGCGTAGATCGCGGCGACCTCTTCGATCGCCGCCTGGCCCTCCGGGGTTTCCATGCCGCCGATCAGCACCCGGTCCGGATTTTCCAGGTCGGCGATCGCGGTGCCTTCGGCCAGGAATTCCGGATTGGAAATGATCTGGAACTTGAGCCGTTTGGTGTTGGAGTGCAGAATGCGGCTCATCGCCTGGGCGGTGCGCACCGGCAGCGTGCTCTTTTCGACCACGATCTTATCGTTCTGGGCGTGTTCGATGATGTTCCGGGCGGTCTTTTCCAAAAACTGGAGGTCGGCGGCCTGGCCGGCGCCGGCGCCGAAGGTCTTGGTCGGCGTGTTGACGCTGACGAAAATGATGTCGGCGTCGCGGATCGCCGCCGGAATGTCGGTGGAATAAAACAAATTGCGGCCGCGGCAGCGCTTGACCACCTCCTCGAGACCGGGTTCGTAAATCGGCAGGTCATCGGAATTCCACGCCGCAATGCGTTCGGCGTTGATGTCGACCACGGTCACCCGGTACTCCGGACATTTGTCGGCGATCACCGCCATGGTCGGTCCGCCGACATATCCGGCGCCAATGCAGAGGATGCTTTTGTTGGCCATCGCGTTCCCTTACGCTTTTTTATGTTAACGCTGTAATATACACCGCATGAAGATCATTGCCAACCGGAATTGCGTTTCCCGGTGATTTCCGTCACCGCCAGCGCCAGGATCGCGGTGCGGCCGAGCAACGCCTCCGGGAAATCGCAATGCCGCTCCTCGCCGTAATGGCGCAAAATCACGTGAAGCGCGACGATTTTCGCATCGCGATCCTTCTCCTCGCGGACCTCGCCGGAGGCGATCACGCTGCGGTAGCGGAAGCTCCAATGCAACTTCTCGGGAGCCGCCAGCAACCCGGCGCCGGCCACCACGGAGAAAGAGGCGCGGGGATTGGCCCGGAGCCACTCCATCTTGCGCCCCTCCGGCGCGCCGTGAAACCACAGGGTCCCGCCCGGCGCGCCCTCCGGCGTATAACCGTAATTCAACGGCACCGCATACGGGACGCCGTCGCGGCACAGCGCCAGCACGCCGAATTCGCCGGCCGCCAGCACTTCGCGCATCCATCCGATGTCGGTGATTTCCCGATCGTTTCTCCGCATGCCGGCCCTTTCATTTTCGCGGTCAAAATCAAAAGGCCGGTTCTCCGAACCATTCGGATACCGGCCTTCGCGTATGGGAATCGTCCCACTCAGTCTTTCTTCAGCGAGACCACCACTTTCTTCAGCGCGCCATCGCCCTCGCTGTCGGTGACCAGCTCCGGGTCTTCCTGCAGCGTGATGTGGATGATCCGGCGGTCGTGGGCGTTCATCTTCGGCAGCGACACCGGTTCGCCCCACTTCTTGACTTCCTTGGCGGCCTCGATGGCGCGCTGGCGGAGCTGCTCTTCGGTCAAAGCGGAACGGCCGCCCTCGCCGCGGTCGCCGCCGCGATCATCGCGGTCGCCACGATCGCCACGATCGCCACGGTCGCCACGGTCGCCACGGTCGCGGCTGTCGCGCCGGCCGCGGTCGCGGTCGCGGTCACGGTCACGGTCACGGTCACGGCCGCCGCGGCGGGAACGTTCGCCCTCCTCGCCGGCTTCGCCGTCGCGGTCGCGGGAACCGCCTTCACGGCCGTAGCCGTCGATGTCGATGGTGATCCGGGGGCAGTCTTCCTCGCCCCGGAACATGATCCGGTTCAGCAGCAATTGCAGGCTTTCCAGGGTCTGGCCCTTGCGGCCGATGATCCGGCCGGCTTCGCTGCTGGTGATCTTGATCGCCAGCACTCCGGCGTTGTCCTCGATCCGCAGCTCGGCTTCGAGGCCGAGCAGCTCCAGCATGGTGACCAGGGCGTTCCGGGCCTTTTCCCGCTGCTGATTCAGTTTGTCTTCGCTCATTTCTCATCACTCCTTCGTTGGCCGGCCGCGCGCCTGGAATTGTCGGATTCGACGCGCCGCTTCGGTTGGGGCCGGCGTGTTACTTCTTGGCGGCCGCCGGTTTGGCGGCACTCGCATTCAAATTGGCTTTCGCGTCCAGCTTGCGCTGCAGCAGCATTTGCCCAATGCCGAACATCGAACTCACCGTCCAGTACAAGGTCAACCCCGACGGCAGGTTGTAGAAGACCACCAGCATGATCAGCGGCATCAGCATCATGATCTTCCGGGTCATGCCGTCCATCGACGCCCCGGTCGGCGTCAGGTGCTGCTGCAGCACCATCAGGCCGGTCATCGCCAACGCCAGCGGGTGGACCGGGAGCCCGAAGATCGAAAAGATCGTGTCGGGAGCGGCCAGGTCGTTGATCCACAGGAAGGCTTCCTGACGGAGCTGAACCGCGCCGTCGAGCGTCTGGTAGAGCGCGATGAAGACCGGAATCTGCAGCAGGATCGGCAAACAGCCGCCGAGCGGACTCACCCCGGCTTCGCGGTAGAGCTCCATCTGCTTGCTGCTCATGATCTGCGGCTGCGACTTGTACTTTTCGCGCAATTCGACCAGCTTCGGCTGGAGCGCCTTCATCTTGTTCATCGACCGGTTGGCGCGCATGCTCACCGGCCAGAAGAGCGTCCGCACCATCAACGTCAACGCGATGATCGCCGCGCCGTAGGAGTTGAGTCCGCCGTGGAGCCACAGCAGAACCTTCAGCAGCAGCTTGGCCAGCAGATCGAGCGGCCCCCAGCCGAGGTAAAGCACCTTGGTCGCCAGAGGGTCGAACTTCTCCAGCTCGGCCGTGGCCTTGGGGCCGACGAAATAACTGAAATCGAATACCGCCGTCCCCTGGGGAACCGTGACCCGGGGATAACGGGCGCCGATGACGCCGACGTACTAGGAGTCGCCGCTCTTTTTGGGGTCGGCGACCTTTTCCTGCGCCGCGTAAATCTCGAACGGATTGCCGCGCAGGATCAGCGCCAGATATTTGTTGCCGATCGACACCCAGCGGGCGCCGCGGCTCAACTGGGCGGCGAAGTCCTTGCTGTCGGCGGAGACCGAATGATATTCGCCGCCGGCGTCGACGAAGCCGACTTCATGGTAATCGCGGCGCGGTTTGTCGCCGGAGAGCCGGCTCCAGTCCGACAGGTCGCCGCCGTCGATGGTCAGATCGGCCAGAACCAGGTCGGCTTCGCTCCGGTTGAAGATCACGATATTGTAGTCGATGATATAATCGTCGCCGACCGTCCACGTCTGCTGCAGCGAGAATTCGCGGCCGTCGGCGGTGGCGATCCCGCGGCGCAGCACATAAGTCGAGCCATCCTTGACGGCGCTCTCCTCGACCGCGGTCACGGTCCAGGCCGAGGAATCGAAGACCCCCAGCATTCCCGGATGCGCCGTCTGCCGCGGCGAACACTGGTTGACGATGACGATGGGCTCGTCGGGATCGGCGCCCTCCCGGTTGTCGCGGTAAATCTTTTTGAGCTCGATCTGCTTGAGCACGCCGGCAAGCGGATCGAAGGTCAGCTCGAATTTGTCGTTGCCGATGCTCTGCGGCGCGAATTCTTCAAGCCCCTCGGCGACGGCGACTCCGCCCGGAAGCCCGGACGGACGGACGGACGGCGTCGAAACCGTCGAAACGCCGGCGGGCGAGGGAGTGGTGGTGGTAACGGTGGTGCTCTGCTGCTGCTGCGGAGCCGGCTTGCCGCCGAAGCCCAGGTACTCGGACACGGTCGGCCAGGCCAGAACCAGGCCCAGGCAAAGCAGAATGCCGATG
>JAVBSD010000200.1:0-6875 GCA_031547325.1 Victivallaceae bacterium
GATCGGCATGGGCTTCGGCGTGACCGGCAACGGCTGGTACGGCACCCAGAACCCGACTTACGGCTACAATATCATGAGCCACCAGCGGCAGTTGACGCTGGCGACCAGCCCGTCCGCGACGCTGATGCTGGCGGACAACATCAAAACCAACAGCTCCGACAACTGGGACCGCTTCTTCGTCGCCTCGCTGCCGACGGAAGCACTGGCCGACGTCGATCCCAAGCGGCACGGCGACCGGGTAAATCTCGCGTTCCTCGACGGACACGCCGCCGATCTGACCGACAAGGATCTCTACCAGCGCGGCGGCTCCGACGCCAACAAAAATTATTGGTTCGAGTGGCTCAAGTGACCGGAATCGCCGACATCATGAAGCAATTGCTGTCAACTCTGTTCGCCGGGGCGGCGCTTGCCGCCGGCGCGGCGGACGCCACCGGTCTCGCGGCTTATTACGACTTCGATACCTTGCCCGCCGCGTTCGCCGCGGACCATGCGGACAGCGTCGACGGGCTGCGCGGCAGCGCGTTGAAGATCGGCGACGACGGCGACCGTCTGTCATATCTCCGGCTGCCCAACGACGATTTGTTCACCGGGGCGGAAAACACCGTCAGTTTCTGGATATCGCCGCTGGACTGGGATGGCGGCAAAGACGGTTTCATCTTCCTGATCGGGGTGGCGACGCCGGACAACTCCGGCTTCCGGATCTACAAATACACCGGCGGCGGCGGCTTCCTGTGGTTTCTGAGCGGCAACCGGCAGGGCGACGCCACGGCGATGCAGGAGGTCTTCGCCCGGATCAACGACTGGCAGGCGGGCGAATGGCATCATATTGCGATTTCATACCGCCCGGGCGGCAAGACCTTCATCGGCAAAGAGAGCCGCCAGCGCATCTACCTCGACGGCAAACTCGCCGGAGAAAAAAGCATTCCGGAGGAGATGCAGCCGACCGTGTTTCCCGACACCTGGACCGTCGGCCCGGCGGAGCGCTGGGGCGCCCCGACGGTGGCGCACAGCGCCGTCGACGAATTGAAAATCTTCAACCGCGAGCTTTCGCCCGAGGAAATACGCGCCGAATATCTGCGCTTGTATACTCCGAAAACCGGGCAGCCGGGGCGGGCGACCGCCGGATTTCTCGACGCCGCCGCCCCGCCGTTCGACGCGGAATTCGACCGCGTCGCCGGCGGCGCCAATCTATTTGACGACAGCCGGGGGCACCTGCAGCAGACCATGCGCGATCCCGGCGTCGAAGTGGCGGCGACGGCCGGAGAGCTGCTGCTGCGCATTCGCGAAAACGTCGCGGACCTGGCGCTGAAAACCGCGGCCGCAACCCGCGACGGCGCCACCTATCTGGACGATTCGTATGAAATCCTCGTCGCCCTCCCCGACCTGGCTTACCGGCAATATGTGATCAATTCAGCCGGAATCGTTTATGACGGTATAAAAATGGACGGCGGCTGGAACGGTTCCGCCGCCGTTTCCAGCCGGATCGAAGCTGGAATATGGACGCTGGAAGTACGCATTCCCGCCGCCGACCTGGAACTTGCCGGTTTCGAACCGGGGCAGAAGATCTTCCTCGGCGTCGGCCGCAATTATCTGGCCACCGGCCAACGGCTGACCTTCGGCAACTGCGACTTCCGCGGCTTTTTCCACCAGCCGGAAATACTGCAGACGGTGACGCTGCTGCCGGCGGGAGAGGTCGCCGCCCGGGTGGCGATCGATGCGTCCTCGCCGGAAACGCTCCGGATCGCCGCCAACACGCCCGTCGCCTGGCAATACGGCGTCAACGGCGCCCCCGCCGCCGCGCCGCCGCCGGCCAAAGATTGGTCATTGCAGCTGGAACGGGCGCAGACGGCGTCGCGCTATGACGGCCGTCTGATTTCCGCCGACGGACAATTCGACGCGGCACTGAGCTTCGTGGTGGAGCCGCGGCTGCTGGTGACCAGCGAGCTGGAGCCGGACTCCGGCTTCGTCCGGCTGCTATTGCAGCCGACCGGGGCCGAAGACGCGGCCCTCTTTGCGCATGGCACGGTGACGATTCTGGCCGACGGCGAAGCGGTGGCGGAGCGGCCCTATGCCGCCGAACTGCTTTTCGCTCCGGGCGAATTGCCGGAGCGCAGCTTCGCGCTGGAGGCCCGGATCGCCGGGACCGGCGGCGAGCCCATCGCCTCCGGCTTCCTCGACTATTACTTCATCGATTACGCGGCGTGGCGCGACTACGACGGCGGCACGGACGACGACGACGTCCCGACGCCGTGGGTTCCGGTCGATTACCGCGACGACGCCTTGTACTGCCTCAACCGGGAATACCGTCTGGACGGAGGCTTCCTGCCGGCGCAGACCTTCGAACAGGGCGAAGCCATCCTCGCCGCGCCGATGACGCTGGAAGCCGTCATCGACGGGCAGCGCTGCGATTTCGCCAAAACACCGCTGCGCGAGGTCTCCCGCAAGGCCGGAAAAGTCGAACTGGCGGGGGACGCGGAAATCGGCGGCTGCCGGATCGCCGTCACCGCCGTCTTCGAGTTCGACGGTTATTACCTCGTCGACTGCCGGCTCGACCGACAGGGGCGGCGGCTCGATTCGCTGCGCTTGAGCATCCCGTTCAACGCCGCCAATTCGCAGCTCAAATTTGTGCCGTTTTTGAACGAGAAGCCGGTCGAAAGCGACGACGCCGGAGCGGTACTCCCCGAACAGAGCTGGGACTTCGGTCCCGGCATCTGGGTCGGCGGCGACCACCGCGGCGTCACCTGGTTCACCGAAAGCGACGAATTCCACTTCCGGCGCGGCGCGGCGCCGATGTACCGGCTGGTCAAAACCGCCGATACCGCCACGCTGAACATCGACTTCATCGACGCTCCCGGCGCGGCGCTGCCGGAGACGCTGCGCTACCAGTTCGGCTTGCAGGTCACGCCGGTCAAGCCGTTTCCCGAGCCGGAGGACTGGATGGCTTACAGCTTCGTCCGGGCGCCGAACAACAAGATCTACATCTCGGGCTGGGGCAATCTCCTCGGCAGCAACTACCAGGGGCTGCCCGGCAACGACGGCAACCCGAACGCCTCCGCCTACGCCGAGGCCGAAGCCCGCCATATCGCGGCATTGGTCACGGGCGCCCTCGACGGCAACGCCGACTACGGAATACCCTTGCTCGCCATCCGCTATCTGTACCCCAATATGGCGGCGGTCACGGTGCCGGAATTTCAGGCCTTCCGGCGTTACTGGGAAACGCTTCCGGGCGACGTCTGGGGGACCGACGGCCCCGACAACGTGCCGGCGATCCGGGTTTCACCGCAATCGGACAGCTGGTCCAACTTCTACTGCTGGCGCTTCGACCGTTACTTCGCGGAATCGCGCGAAAACGGTGTCTATCAGGATTTCGCCCATCCGATTCTGGACCTGAATCCGCTGCACGGGGCCGGATACGAACGCGACGGCAAGCGCTATCCGACCTATTGTATTTTCCGGCACCGGGAAATCAACAAACGGCTCTACCGGATCGCCAAAAAATACGAAACGCCGGAGCGCCCGGTCTTCTTCATCGGCCATTCCGGCGGCACCTATATGCTGCCGTACGGCAACTTCTGGCAGATGACCAACGACGGCGAGTACTTCGGCGCGGTCGTCAACGAACGCAAACCGTATTGCGACTTTTTCACGCCGGAACGCCTCCGCGCCGAATTCAACGGGCGGCAGTTCGGAATCATGTTCAACTTCATTCCGATCGCCGGGATGGATGAAGCGTATACCGCGGACATGTTCGCACTGATCGTACCCGCCGGCGTCACCTGGATGCACCACAGCATGATCAACCAGGCGGTTCAATGGCGGGTCTGGAACGCGTTCGCCGAATTCGGTTACGAAGAGATCACCGGCTTTCATCCGTTCTGGGATCACGCGGCGATGTTCGCAAGCGCCCCGGAAACGGCGCTGGTGTCGGTGTTTGAAAAGCCGGAAAAGCTGCTGTTGGCGGCGGGAAATCCCTCCGACACCCGGCAGCAGGTGAGCGTACAATTCCAGCGGCCGATCACCGGCTACCGCTTCGAAGGCGAAAGCGAATGGCGCCCGGCGACGGACCAAACCATCCGCTTCGAGGTGGAGCCCCGGAACTTCCGCTACGTTCACATCCGACGCTAAGTCACTCCATCTGGCGGTGGTGGGAGTTGCGGAACTCCGTCGGGGTCATGGCGTTCCGGCGCTTGAAGGCGGCGGCGAACTCCTGCGGCGAACAATAGCCCAGCTCCCCGGCGATGTCGGCGACGGCCAGGGTTCTGCGGAGCAGCAGCGCCTTGCCGGCGGCGTTCCGGTGATGGGTCCGGTATTGGTGGGGCGCCATTCCGGTGATTTCGGCGAACTTTTTGCGGAAGCTTTCGTACCCCCAGCCCTGCCGGCGGCAGAACTCCCGAATGGCGCAGGGGTTCCGGAAGTCGGCGCAGAGGCGGCGTCCGGCCGGTCAAGTTCTACGGCGTGAACCGGCACGACTTCGACCCGGAGCACGGCAAACACGTCCCCCGGGAAATGATCCGCAAGGACATCGAGCTGATGAAACGCTTCCACATCAACGCGATCCGCACCAGCCACCACCCCAACGACCCTTATTTGTACGAACTCTGCGACGAACTGGGCATGTACGTCCTGGACGAAGCCAACATCGAATGCTATTTCTACGACACGGTCGCCCACGCCCCGGAGTGGCAGGAGGCCATGAACGACCGGCTTCGCAGTATGGTCTTCCGCGACCGGAATCATCCGTGCGTGTTCATGTGGTCGCTGGGCAACGAGAGCGGCGTCACCGACGACGAAAGCCTCCGCCATGGAATCCGCAACCATTTCTGGCTCAGCGAATACGGCATACCGGAGTGGCGTGAGCGGCCCACGGAGCCGCCGTCGGTGGTCAGGGGTGGCCGTTTCCTGTCGATCGAAACCCGCTTCGAGGTCCGTGCGAAGAACGGCGCGGCGCTGTCGATCCTCCGCCGGGTGGTCTTCGACGGCATTTTGCGGTTGCGCTGCGACTGGAGCGTCCCGCCGGAGCTCGCCGACCTGCCGCGCCTGGGGATCGTGCTGCCGCTGAAGGCAGGCTTCGAAGAGATCGCCTTTTTCGGCAACGGACCGCACGAAAACTACCGCAACCGGAACGCGTCGGCCCGGCTCGGCCGTTTCGAAAGCACGGTTTCACAGCAGTATACGCCATATCTGATGCCGCAGGAGTGCGGCAATCATACCGGAGTCCGCGACTTCCAAACCCGGAACCGGTCGCATCTGCTGCAAATCCGTTCCTTCCCGGAAATGGAGTCTTCGGCGCTGCATTTCACGCCACAGGATTTCAACACGCACCTTCACGCGCACGAGCTGGACGCCCGCCCCGAAACCTATGTTTCCTGCGACGCTTTTTCCCGGGGCCTCGGCACGACCCGCTGCGGCGCGGACACGCCGGCTGGATGCCGAATCCAGCCGGGCGTCCACACGCTCGACCTGGAGCTCGAATACACCCAAGCCTGACGCGGGCGGCCAGCGGCTATCAGTAAATCTCCAGCCGGTGAACGGTGAAGAGCACCGGATGGCGATTGGCGGCGAAGAGGACGGCGACACGGTTGACACCCCACTTCACCGCCTCCGGCGGGACGGTGAAATCCGCCGCCGGCAGAACCGGTTTTTCATCGCGGCTGAACCCGGAATATTCGTCGCGACGGCCGGAGTGATAGCCGGCGGCTTCGAGCGGGACGCCGTTCAGCGCAACCTCCTCGATGTCGCCCTCTTCCAGGTTGGCGACCATCAGCGACAGGGTCGACAGCGGCAGCCGCGAATAGATCTCCAGCGGGATGATCACCCCGGCCCCGTGCGCCGCCGTCGCCGGCAGCGGTTTGTCGTCCGAACGGTAGAGATAATTGCCGGCCCAGGGGTATTCGCCGCGGGATTCGGCGGCGTAGAGCTTGGGCGTCCACCCCAGCCATTCGGGATCGGCGGCTTCGGTGAACATCGATTGGTAGGGCGCGTGAAATTCGGGCGCCGCGTCCGGCAAATGCCAGTGGCGGTAGTAGGTCCAGTTGAACATCCCGACCCAGTCGGCCCCCTGTTCGTGCCAGTTGCAGAAGACCCCGCGCAGATATTCCGCCGACGGATAATGATGCCCGGTCCCGGTGTGGTGGCCGTCGAACATCGGCGCGATCTTGACCGCCGCCGCGCCCGGCAGCCGCCGGAACCCGGCGATGTCGACCATCGCGGTCCGGCCGCCCGGGACCAGGATGTCGCAGAGATTTTCGCCGACCCAGGCGGCGATATCGAGGCCGTCGAGGCGGTTTCCGGCGACGTTTTCGCCGATTTTGACCGCGATCAGGGCCGGACGGCCGCGCAGCGCTTCCGCCTCGGAAACCGCCCGGCGCAATTGCCGCATGAAGTCGGTGGCGTCGTCGCGGTGTTCCCATTCGCGTCCCGGCGGCAGGCACGGGGTGTGGCGGGTGAAGTCGATCAGCAGCCCGTCCAGTTCGTAATGGAGCAGGAGCTCGCGCAGCACCGCGACCTTGTGACGGCGCAGCTCCGGGTGGGCGAGATTCCACAGGCCCTTGGGCCACCAGCACTTGACCAGCCAGTCGGGATGGGCCAGCTTGAGGTGATTGTCCCGCGTCGGATGGTCCCACGGCGTGCTTTCGGCGAACTCCCCCAGCGGCAGCGGCTGGTCGACCTCGATGATCCGGTGGGTCCAAAAGGAGGCCATGCCGCGGCCGCGCGCCTCCCGGATGCACTCGGTGAGAATGTCGACGCCGTCGCGCGCCCACGCCTCAAGCTTGGGACAGGGCAGGAGCGGCAGCAGCTCGCTTTGGAGGTACACCCGGAAGGCGGTGCCGTCGGCCCCGATGTCCCAGGCGATGGTGTCGACGGCGCCGCCGGCG
>JAVBSD010000464.1:0-3109 GCA_031547325.1 Victivallaceae bacterium
GCGCGTCCTCGATCCGGTCGCAATCGACCGCGGTGACTTTGGCCCCGGCGATGCCGATTTGCGGGGCCGGGACTTTGTTGAGGTAGACCGGGATGCCGGCGAAGGGGCATTCGGCGGTCATGCGGTCGCGGTCGTAACCGTTGAAAATGGCGCTCCACGAATACGGATGCCCGTTGCCGGGAGTCATGCCGATGACGCCGAGCCGGATTCGCGACGGATCTTTGACCAGGGATTTCATGAATAAAAAGCCTTTCGATTTGACAAACGCCACAATTTGTAGTACAATATAAAATGCCAAATAAAATTGTCAAGGGCGAAACGAAAAAAAGCGCCAATACCATCGGCAACGCCATCGCGTCGATCCGCGAATACATCCTGGAGCGCCGGCTGGAGCCGGGCGCGGCGCTGCCGCGGGAGATCGAGCGGGCCGCCGAGCTGGGGATCAGCCGCAATATTTTGCGGGAGGCGATGCGTCATTACCGGACGCTGGGGATCATCGAATCGCGGCCGCGGGTCGGGGCGGTGGTGGTGCGGCTGCTGCCGGAGGACCCCTACGCCGGCTACCTGCCTTTTTTGGCGGCGCGGCGCGAAGCGGTGAAGGAGCTCGGCGAGGTGCGCGCCGCCATCGAGGACGGCATCGCGCCGTTGATCGCCGAACGGGCGACGCCGGAGGACGTCCGGGAGCTCGAAGCCATCTGCGGCGATCTGGAGCGGGCGGAGGACATGGCGCATTTTCGCGCGGCCGACATTGAATTTCACCGCCGTTTGTGGCGGATTCCGGGCAACTGGCTGCTGGAGGGGCTGATTCCGCTGCTGGTGGAGTTTTTTCAGACCGCGAAGCGTTCCGGAACGGCCCCCGGCTATTTCGCCGGGAACCGCGGGCGCATCCTCGATGAACACCGCCGTCTGGCCGCCTGTCTGGCCTCCGGCGACCGCGATGAATTCGTCCGGCAATTGCGCCGGCATGGAGAAATTTAACCCGAAAGGTCTTTTGTCATGTATTCCGCCGAACTTCAGAGCTATCCCGCCGCCCGTCCGCGCCGCAGCCGTCTGCTGGATCAGCTGCGCCGGGGGCGTCCGGTGCTGAGCTACAAGCTGAACAGCTCGTGTCCCCGGATCGCCTCGCTGGCGGCGATGTCGGGCTTCGACGCGATCTGGATCTGCAACGAGCACGTTCCGTCGGACTGGTCGACGCTGGAGCGGCAGATCGACGCCGCCAAGGTCTTCGACGTCGACACCATCGTCCGGGTGGCCAAGGGCTGTTACAGCGACTACATCCGTCCGCTCGAAGCCGACGCGGCCGCGATCATGGTGCCGCACCTGATGAGTCTGGCCGAGGCCCGCGAGCTGGTCCGCATGATCCGTTTTCAGCCGCTGGGGCGGCGTCCGCTCGACGGCGGCAACGCCGACGGCATGTTCTGCCGCATGTCCACCGCCGAATACATTGAATTCGCCAACGCCAATCGCATGGTCATCGTCCAGATCGAGGATCCGGAACCGCTGTCGGAGCTGGACGAGATCTGCCGGCTCGACGGGATCGACATGATTTTCTTCGGTCCCGGCGACTTTTCGCACGCCATCGGCTGCCCGGGGGAATTGAACCATCCCGAGGTGGTCCGGGCGCGCCGGCTGGTGGTTGAAACGGCGCGGCGCCACGGCAAATTCGCCGGCACCGTCTCCGGCGCCGCCGGCTTGCGTGAAAACCTGGCCATGGGCTACCAATTGCTCAACTGCGGCGCCGACGTGACGATGATTTCGTCCGGCTGCGACGCGGTGGTCAAGGCTTTCGGCGAGGCGGCCAACGGCTGAAGCCTCCGGCGGCGGGCCTGATTTTTTTCACTGTTTTGGCGCTTTCGGGATTTGCCAACCGGCGGATGTGACGCTATGTTATCCACATGTTCATCCACATCCAAATTCAAGGGGGAAAATCCGCAATGAAACGTCATCTGGTCAAGAAAATCGGGCTCTTCGCCGTCGTTCTGGCGCTCGCCGCCGCCACCGGTTGCAGCTCGGTGGCCGTCGCCAACAAATTCAACGGCATGATGCCGGCGCCGAACAACGAGGTCAAACCGGTCGCGCATCTCAATTAGAGGATTTCCGGGCTTTATCTTTTCGGGTTCATCCCGCTGTTTTCGGGCGCGATCGGGCAGTCCGGCACCACCCGGATTTTTTCCGACACCTCGACCATCGAAAACGCCTTCTTCCAGATGAATCTGAAGGCGCGCGACCTCGACTCCTATTCGGTGATCGACGTCCGTTCGACCATCCGTTCATCGATGATTCTGCCGATCTTCCTCTACTGGAAGACCGCCGAAGTCTCCGGCACCGCGGTTCGTCCGGCGCCCGGCAGCAACGTCTACAACGCTTTCGACGGCTACTGATCCGGCGCGGCGGGGCCGATATCCCGATTTCCGCTGAATTTCCGGCCGGCTGCCGGGAACGAAAATATACACCCTCCGGGATTTGCAAAAGCTTCCCGGAGGGTGTATTTTAATTGAATATCGATATTTTTTTCTCAAACCCCTTTGAAAAGGAAAGGCAGAATAGCATGGGCAAGAAAATGCAAACCATCGACGGCAACTACGCCGCGGCGTACGTTGCGTACGCTTTCAGCGAAGTGGCGGCGATCTACCCGATCACTCCGTCGTCGACCATGGGCGAATACGCCGACATCTGGGCCAGCCAGGGCAAGTTGAACATGTTCGGCGAAAAGGTCGCCATCTCCGAAATGCAGTCCGAAGCCGGCGCGGCGGGCGCGGTCCACGGTTCGCTCTCCGCGGGCGCGCTGACCACCACCTTCACCGCCAGCCAGGGCCTGCTGCTGATGATCCCGAACATGTACAAGATCGCCGGCGAAATGCTGCCGACCGTCTTCCACGTTTCGGCCCGCGCCCTGGCGGCGCAGTCGCTGTCGATTTTCGGCGACCATTCCGACGTGATGAGCTGCCGCGCCACCGGTTTCGCGATGACCTCCGCCGCGTCCATCCAGGAAACTCACGACCTCGCCATCGTCGCCCACCTCTCCACGCTGGAAAGCGAAATCCCCTTCCTCAGCTTCTTCGACGGATTCCGCACCAGCCATGAGTACCAGAAGATCGAAGCCCTCGAT
>JAVBSD010000044.1:0-3464 GCA_031547325.1 Victivallaceae bacterium
AAAAAATGTCAAAGTTGCCGTGCTCGGCACCGGCGGTCGCGGCCAGGGCGTGGTCGCCAATCTGTTGCGCGATTCGATGCGCAACGTCGAAGTCGTCGCGGTGTACGACCCGGACAAGGAAGAGGCCAAACGCGCCATCGCCATGTGGGAATATCCCGAGTGCAAGATCTGCGATTCGGTCGATGAGGCGATCGCGGCCGACGGGGTCGAATGGGTGATGATTTTCTCCCCCAACGTCTTCCACCGCGAACAGATCGAAGCGGGCTTCAAGGCCGGCAAGCATGTCTTCTCCGAGAAGCCGATGGCCACCTCGATCGCCGACTGCCAGGCGATTTATCAGGCCCACGCCAAGTACCCGGAGCTCAAATTCGCCACCGGTTTCGTGCTGCGCTACGCGCCGATCTACCGCAAGGCCAAGGAGCTGCTGACCTCCGGCCAGTTCGGACGGCTGCTGGCGATCCAGGCCAATGAAAACATCTCCCCGGACCACGGCGGCTACATCATGTGCAACTGGCGGCGCTTCACCAGCATCGCCGGCCCCCACATGCTCGAAAAATGCTGCCATGACCTCGATTTGATCAACTGGTTTTGCGAATCCAAGCCGTCGCGGATCGCCAGCTTCGGCCGCCGCACCTTCTTCGTGCCGGAAAATCAGCAGATGATGGAGAAGTACGGCGAAAAGACCTTCGTTTCGTGGCGCGACCCGCACGGCGTTCCTTCGCCCTTCACCAGCGAGAAGGACCTGATGGACGTCCAGGGCGCCATCGCCGAATTCCGCAACGGCGTCATCGTCGACTTCGTCGCGACCATGAGCAACCCCACGCCGGAACGGCGGATGTATTTCTCGTGCACCGAAGGCACGATCATCCTCGAACTCTACGGCGCCAAGCTCACCTACCGGCGCATGGGCGATCCGATCGAAACCACGCTGCTCTTCGGCTGCGACGGCCACGGCGGCGGCGACGACTACATCATGAAGGAGCTCTACAGCTCGATGTCCCAGGGCGTCGAACCCAAGTGCTCCGGCTCCGAAGGCCTCGAAAGCGCGGTTTTCGCGCTGGCCATCGACGAGGCGGCCCGCGAAGGCAAAATCGTCGACCTCGAACCGGTCTGGCAGTCGCTGGGACGGTAAGAAGGACGGCAAACCGGCGCGGATCATCGGGTCCGCGCCTTTTTTGTGACCGGGGAGGGATGGATGGCGGTTCCCAAAGAGGTGCCGGTGACGGCGGTGAGAAAAGCGCTGGAGCTGTTGAGCATCCTGCTGTTCGAAACGCCGCGCCGCGAAGGACTGCCCTTGAAGGAGCTCGCCGGACGGCTGGGCATCCCGGTCAACACCGCTCACAATCTCTTGAAAACCATGCGCTTGTCCGGCTATGTCTCCCGGGCTCCGGGCGGCCGCTACCGCGCCGGTCCGGCGTGTTTGCGCATCGCCATGGACAACTTCGCCGACGGCTCCCGGCTGTTGCCGCAGCTCGATTCGGTCCTCGGCAAATACCTCGAAATCATCCGGGAGAGCCTGGTTTTCACCACGCTGGTCGGCGGCATGCGCAACGTCGTCGCCCGCTGCGTCCATGACGGCGAAGCCATTCAGGTCAACCTCCACGCCATCGACGGCGCCGACATCTACCGCGTCGCCACCGGCCGCGCCCTGATCGCGCTGGCCGACGAGACCGAGTATCGCGAAATCCTCGAAGCCAACGGCGACATCGACGACTTCTGGCCGGAATACGAGAGCGACATCCCCCGGCTGCGCCGCCAGGGGTTCTTCGACCGGGTGCTCGACGGCAACGGAGTTCGCGAATTCGCGGTGGCGTTCCGCAGTCCCGACGGCGGCACCCTGTGCGCCCTCGGCTGTTACGCGCCGAAATTCCGCTGCGGCGACGACCGGGCCGGACGGCTCGTCGACCAACTGCGGCTGGCCGCCGGAGAGCTGCGTTCCACATTGTGGAAAGCGGCTGAAATATAGTCCGCCATCGCCCTGGAATTCATGGATTTGCCATCTATAGTGAATGGCAGAACCTCAAAGGAAAGGGCAGATGGATGAACCGACCGTTGACTGAAAAAATCCGCACTCTGATCCTCGGCTCCGGCATGGACCTGGTGGGTTTCGCGCCGGTGGAGCGTTGGAAGGACGCGCCGTATTTGTTGAGCCCGCCGGCGATTCTGCCGGAGGCGGCGACGGTGGTCGTCGCCGGCATCCACATCACCGACACCTGGGCCGAAATGGGCGGCACGCCGGAATCGCAGGACCGTTCGCCCGGCGGCTGGATGGACCAGAACTCGCTGATGGACCGCATCGCCTTCAAAACCGTGCGCACGCTCAACGACGCCGGGCATCGGGCGATCGCGGTGGTGTCCTCGAACATCTGGCGCTACCGCAAATTCGAAGGCATCCCCAGCCTCTTCGCGCCGGATCTGTCGCACATCCACGCCGCCGCGGCGGCCGGGCTGGCCGAGATCGGCTGGAGCGGACTGGCGATCACTCCGGAGTTCGGCAGCCGGGTGCGTTTCATTTCGATCGTCACCGACGCCGGGCTGGTCCCGACGCCGATGTACGACGGTCCCCGGCTGTGCGACATGTGCGGCGAATGCATCCGCCATTGCCCGTCGCAGGCGCTCAAAAAGGATTTCAACGACCTCAAGCCGCACGTGGTCACCATCGGCGGCAAGACCTTCCGTTACGCCAACAAAAACATCTGGCGCTGCGCCTGGGCCGAACACTTCAACCTCGATTTGCGCTCACCGGCCCTGGACCGGGAGCACATCGACGAAACGAGCATCCTCGCCGAACTGCGTTCCGCCGGCGTCCGGGGCCACGAGCGCGGCGTCTGCCAGAAGGTCTGCGTGCCGCCGCACTTGCGCAGCAAAAATCCCAGTTTCGGCCGCGATTGGGCGATCACTCAGAACCGCGTCAACCGGCGCTACCCGGATTCGATGCCGACTCTGCGCAAGATGCGCGACGACATCTGTTCCCGCGCGATTGCGCTGGGCGCGGAATTGAGCGCGGTCGGAGCGCTGGACCCGGCCAGCGAGGCCGGTAAGCTGGCGCTCGGGGACGCGCCGGGGATGCGGAGCGTTTTCGGCTTTGCCTTCCGGACTCCGGCCTGGCTGGGGACCCCGGAGTGTGACGACCGGGGAGTCTATTATATGAAGATGCACCACATCCTGCTGCGGACGGCCCGGATGATCGAGGACTATGGCTATCATGCCGCCAGCTATACCTGCAATAACTTCGGCGAATGGGGCAAGGTCGAACGCGCCCTCGGCGAACAGGCCGGCCTGGGCAAAATGATCGACGGGCGGCTGGTCACGCCGGAATACGGCGCCGACGTCGTGTTCGGCTGCATCACTACCGACGCGCCGGTCGATTTCTCCGCCAGGCTGGATTTCGACCGGGCGGAGCCGGAACCGCGGTTGACCGGCGAAGCGCTGCGGCGGCACCTGGAGAGCGTCGCCCGCGGCCA
>JAVBSD010000091.1:0-3248 GCA_031547325.1 Victivallaceae bacterium
AGGCCGAGCAGCAGGCACAGGAGGCCCGGCAGCGCCCAGCCGGCCAGAAGCAGCGCCAGGCACAGCGCCGCGGCCAGGGTCCAGGCGGTGAAAGCAGCCGCCAGGAATTCGGCCGCCGAAATGCTCTCGGCGTAGCCGGCCATCCACAATTTGACCTCGACGGCGGCGCGCCGCTCCTCCAGGCTTCGGCCGCGGCAGAAGCCGCGCCAGAACAAACTGAGCGACTGGAAGAATCGCAGCAGCGGCGGCAGCCGGTGGATGAATTCGGTTTCCGGCTTCGCTTCGGTTTTCAGCCCGGCGAAGGCGTTCAGCACGGCCCAGGCCAGGCAGCCGATCGCCGCCGCCGCCATTCCCGCGATCAGAATGTCCATAAAGCCGGTCATCTACACATCGATCCTGATGATTTTACGGGCGACCATCGCGCCGCAGAAGACCAATAGACACACCCCGCCCAGCGCCAGCCAGCCGACCGCCGAACCGAAGAAAATCTCCGCCGCCCTCGGCATCACCCGCAGCAGGCCGATCAGCAGCACGAAGGGCATGCAGCTCAAGATGATCACCTGCAAGCGGCCCATCGCGGTCAGGGCGCGCGTTTTCTGCTGGATGCGGATGCGTTCGCGGATCATCACCGCCAGCCGGTCCAGCGTCGTGGGCAGTTCGCCGCCGGTCTGGCGCGCGGTGATGATCGCCAGCGCCGCCAGCTCGAGGTCGGCCGAACGGACGCGGGCCGTCATGTTGTTCAGGGCCTGTTCCAACGGCACTCCGAGCTGCATTTCCCGGATCAGCAGCCGGAATTCCAGTGAAATCGGACGCTTGCGGCCGGCGGCGACCTCAGCCAGCGCCTGCATGATGCTGAAGCCGGCTTTCAACGCGCTGGACATCATGCCGAGGGCGTCTTCGAGCTGGTCGTTGAAGCGCTCCAGCCGGCGCCGGCGCATCGTGCGCAGAACCAGGCGCGGGACGGGGAAGGCGGCCAGGCCGCCGACCAGCGCGGCGATGCCGGCGCCGTACCAGGAAAAGGTCGGCATCAGCCAGGCGACCAGCAGCGCCGCGAGAAAGGCGCCGAGCACAGTGACGCCCAGGCTCAGGTCGAGGATGCGCCCCGCCGGCATGGCCAGCAGGATGTCGTCGAGCTCCAGTTCGGTTTCGTCGAGAAAGCGGTCGCGGTAGCGCCGCGACAGATAGATGCCGAAATCCGCGAACACGTAGACGGCGCAGAGCACCGCCAGCCCGGCGCACAGAGCCGGCAGGAAGCCGAAGTCAGGCATAGCGGCTCCTTTCGGCGGGGTTGTCGCGGCGGAAGATGCCGATGTCCAGGCTGAGCCGCGCCCGCGAAATCTCTTCTATGAAGGTCGGCACGCTGCCGGTGGCTTCGTGGTGGCCCAGCATCCGGTTGTCCTGGCTCCAGCCGTCGTGCTTGAACACGAAGAGCTCCTGCATCGCGATCACCTCGCCCTCCATTTTGGTGATTTCGCTGACGCCGGTGATCCGGCGCGAACCGTCGCGTTCGCGGGCGATCTGGACCACGATGTCGATTGCCGAGGCGATCTGCTCGCGGATCGCCCGCAGCGGCAGGTCGAAGCCGGCCATCAGCACCAGCGTCTCCAGCCGCGACAGCGCGTCGCGCTGCGAATTGGCGTGGACGGTGGTCAGGCTGCCGTCGTGACCGGTGTTCATCGCCTGAAGCATGTCCAGCGCTTCGCCGCCCCGGCACTCGCCGACCACAATGCGGTCGGGACGCATGCGCAGCGAGTTGCGGACCAGGTCGCGGATGGTGATTTCGCCCTTGCCCTCAATGTTGGGCGGCCGGGCTTCGAGGCGCACCAGATGCTCCTGGTCGAGCTGAAGTTCGGCGGCGTCCTCGATGGTGATGATGCGTTCGCGGCGGGGCAGGAAGTGCGACAGGATGTTCAAGAGCGTGGTTTTGCCCGAACCGGTGCCGCCGGAGATCAGGATGTTTTTGCGCAAGGCGACGCAGACTTCGAGGAAGCGGGCGATCTCCGGCGAAATCGATCCGTATTCAAGCAGCTCCTTGACGCCGAGGCGTTCGCGGGAGAATTTCCGGATGGTGATGGTGGGGCCGACCAGCGACAGGGGCGGGATGATCGCGTTGACCCGCGACCCGTCGGCGAGGCGGGCGTCTACCATCGGCGAGCTTTCGTCGATGCGCCGGCCCAGCGGCGAAACGATGCGTTCGATCGCCGTCAGCACCTGCTGCTGGTCGGCGAAGGCGGTGTCGGTGCGGTACAGCACGCCGCCTTTTTCCACATAGATGTGTTCGGCGCCGTTGACCATGATTTCGGTGAGGTCGTCGCGCTCGATCAGGTATTCCAGGGGGCCCAGGCCGATCGCTTCCTGGATCAGTTCGCGTTCGATCTGGGCCAGGGTGATGCCCGGCGGCAGCATGACCGACAACGAACCGAGGACTTCGCGGATGGTGGTTTTGGCGCGTTCCTTCAATTCGGCTTCGCCGACGCCGGAGAGAACCATTTTTTTCAGGTTGAGCCGCTTCAGGAGCTCGGGATGGGCTTTTTTCTTGATTTCCTGAATCAACGGCCGGGCGGCGGCGGGGATGCCCGAGACCGCCAGCATCGGAAGCGAGCTCTTGCCGGCGGCGGGCGCCGCCGGGGCTGGGGCGGGGGAGGGTGCGCTCTGCGGAACGGACTCCAGGGGACCGCCGGCGATCAGGCGGACTGCGCCGCAGACGATTTCGGCCCCCGCGGCGATCTCAAAAGGCTGATGGGGCGGCAATTGCCGGCCGCTTACCGAAACGGCGGCGGCGGCGCCGAGATCGACCGCGGTCAGTTTGCCGTTGCGGATGATCAGTTCGAGCTGGCGCGGCGCGATGTCGTCCCGGGCGATGCGGATCTGGCACTCCGGCGCGGAACCGACCACATAGACGCCGTCGGGCAGGGCGCCCTCGGCGTCGGCGGTATCGGGCTGGCGGACGATGATGCGGTACATGGTTCAGCGCGTCTCGCTGCGGAGTTTGACCAGGAAAGGCAGTTCGTCGATCAGGCTGCGGAAGTTGACGCTCTGCGGCGAAGGATTGACCAGATAGTCCTTGAAGTTGCGCAGGCTCAGCGACAGACGGCCGCGCTGGGCGGCGAAGTTGACGATCTCCACCTCCTGCGGCAGCAGTTCCAGCGTCACCGTGGCATAGGAGCGGTTGGACTCCAGCAGCGCGGAATAGGAATAGTTGGCCTGCCAGCGCGCCCCGGTGGCCAGGACCCGGACGTTCTGGAGCA
>JAVBSD010000365.1:0-3583 GCA_031547325.1 Victivallaceae bacterium
GCGCGGCGCGCGGGCGTGGATTTGCGGACGGCCATGGACGGTCTCCTTATTTTTCCGCCGGGAGTGACGGGGAAACATGACAGTCTCTTACCGGGTTCGGCGGCCGGCGTCATGCGAAAACGGCGGTTGCCGGACGAAACCTGTTTGGCGTTTCGCCGCGATGACGTATCCTATCCTCCCTATCCGTATCGCAAGGAGCCGCCCGATGTCCAATGCCGCCGCCCGCTTCCAGGCCCTGTCCAAGATCGCCGACGCCCGGCCGCCCGCCGCGCCGGAGGCGAAGTCCGAATTCGCCGAAAACGTCTTCGACGACCGCGTCATGCGCCAGCGCCTGCCGAAGAGCGTCTATCTCCGCTTCCGCGAGACGATCCGCGGCGGCAATCCCCTCGACCCGCAGATCGCGGACGTCATCGCCAACGCCATGAAGGACTGGGCGGGCGAGCACGGCGCCACCCACTACTCCCACTGGTTCCAGCCCCTCTCCAGCCTCACCGCCGGCAAGCACGACGCGTTCCTCGAGCCGGCGGCGGACGGGCGGATGCTCTCCGCCTTCTCCGGCAAGCTGCTCGTGCGGGGGGAGCCGGACGCCTCCTCCTTCCCCTCCGGCGGCATCCGCTCCACCTTCGAGGCCCGCGGCTACACCGCCTGGGACCCCACGAGCCCCGCCTTCCTGGACGACGGCCCGGGCGGAAAAACGCTCCGCATCCCCACCGCGTTCTGCTCCTACACCGGGGAGGCGCTCGACTGGAAAACGCCGCTCCTCCGCGCGAACGAGGCCCTGTCGAAGCAGGCCATGCGGGTGCTCCGCCTCTTCGGCGGCGCGTCCACCCGCGTCGACGTCACCGTCGGCGCGGAGCAGGAGTATTTCCTCGTCGACCGCCGCCTGTTCATGCTCCGCCCGGACCTCGCGAACGCGGGGCGGACGTTGTACGGCGCGAAGCCGGCCAAGGGGCAGGAGCTGGACGACCACTACTTCGGCTCCATCCACCCCCGCGTCCTCGCCTTCATGCACGAGGCCGAGCGGCGGCTGTTCCGTTTGGGAGTGCCGGTGAAGACGCGGCACAACGAGGCGGCGCCGGCGCAGTTCGAGGTCGCGCTGGTCTTCGAGGAGCTGAATCTGGCGGTCGACCACAACATGTTGACCATCGAAGTGCTGCGCCAGGTGGCCGAGCGCCACAATTTCGTCTGTCTGCTGCACGAAAAGCCCTTCGCCGGGATCAACGGTTCGGGCAAGCACAACAACTGGTCGTTCTCGATCGGCGGCACCAACTTGCTGAACCCGGGCCGCGACCCGTTCCACAACACCTTGTTCCTGACCGCGTTGTGCGCGGTGATCCAGGCGGTCGACCGCCATGGCGACCTGCTGCGCGCCTCGGTGGCGGGCCTCGGCAACGACCACCGCCTGGGCGGCAACGAAGCGCCGCCGTCGATCATTTCGATTTACCTCGGCGACGAGCTGACCCGGGTGATCGAGGCGTTGGAAAAGGGCGACACCTCGGCGTGCAGCGAACGCACCTGTCTGGCCATCGGGCCCGACGTGCTGCCGACCCTGTCGCGCGACACCACCGACCGCAACCGGACCAGCCCTTTCGCCTACACCGGCAACAAGTTCGAATTCCGTGCGCCGGGGGCGAGCCAGTCGTGCGCCGACCCGAACATCGTCCTGAACACCATCGTCGCCGAGGCGATCGACGAAATCGCCACCCGGCTGGAGGCGGTGGCCCCGGATCAGTTCAATGAAACGCTGCAATCGCTGCTGCGGGCGATCGTGGTCAAGCACAAGCGGATCATCTTCAACGGCGACAACTACTCCGAGGAGTGGGTCCGGGAGGCCGAATCGCGCGGCCTGCCCAATGTGCGCAACACGCCGGAGTCGCTGCGGGCGTTGATTCAGCCGGAGAACATCGCGCTCTTCGACAAATACGGCGTCTTTTCGCCGGTGGAATCTTATTCGCGTTTCGAGGTGTTCATGGCCGAATACAAGCTGCGGCTGACCATCGAGGGCGAATTGTCGGTGGGCTTGGCCAAGACGGTCTACTTCCCGGTCTTGCACGAGCAGTTGACCCGGTTGGGCCGCGAGATCGAAACGCTGGAAAAAATCGGCGCCGGCGGCGATTGCACGGCTGAGGCGCGGCGGTCTCTGGAGCAAATCGGGCGTTTGTTCTGTGAAGCGGGGCAATTGTGCCGCGAACTGGAAAAATCGGTGGCGGACCGGGCCTGCGATGACGTCGTGGCGAAGATGGCGGAGTTGCGGCGGCGGATCGATGCGCTGGAGAAAATGGCGGCGGATGATTTGTGGCCGATGCCGAAGTACCGCGAAATGCTCTTTATCTACTAAAAAAGAAAAATAAATAAAAAGGGGCCGCCGCGAAGCAAGGCCATGGTCCAGGTTGGACAACCTGGCGCGGTCCAGCCGCGGAGGCTGGTCGCCTGTCTAAACAGGCGAAACTGTAAGGAAGCCCGAGCGGGAGCTCGGGCGGAGCCGCCCGGTCGGCGATGGTGGAGTACGAGGGCCGGAGGCCCAAGTACGGAACATGGAGCCGAGCCGGCCGCGCCACCGAAGCGCGGACCGACAACCTCAAATACAGTCACAAAAAACCGAATATCGCCTCAAAAAGTAAAATCAAAAAGAAAGTCAGTCATCATGAAGAAGCGTCTGCGCAAGAAGCTGGGAATCGGGGAATTCCGCGAACTGTTTTTCGACGTCAACTGTACCGTGGCGGAGATGCCCGAGGAAGCCGAAGCGGAGTTTTTCGAGAAGGTCATCGCGTTGCTGGAGAAGCACGACATGTACTGCCACGGCTGCCTGGACGGCCGCAGTCTTGAGCTGGTGGTGTCGACCGGCCTGATCGACACCGACAACCAGAGCCGCTACGAGGAAGCCAAGAAGGAACTGGCGGTTCTCGAGGGTCTGAGCGACCTCGAAATCGGCGAGCTCAACTGATTGGCATGAAGCGGGAGATCGGGGAACATTTCGCCGCGATCATCCGCTTCGCCGGCGAGGCGGTGGGCCGTTACGGGCTCATCGCCGCCGGCGACCGCATCCTGGTCGGCGTTTCCGGCGGCAAGGACAGTCTGATGCTGCTGGAGACGCTGCATGAATTACGGCGGCGGGCTCCGGTCGATTTCGCGATCGTCGCGGCGACCTTCGATCCGGGGTTTCCCGGCTTCCACGCCGGTCGGATCGCGGATTACTGCCGCGAACGCGGCTGGGAGCACCATATCGCCGCCCTGCCGGCGGCCGAGGTGATCGCCGAAAAAGAGTGGCAGAAAAATCCCTGCGTGCTCTGCAGCCGCCTGCGCCGCGGCAAGCTCTACGGTCTCGCCGGCGAGCTCGGCTGCAACAAGCTGGCGTTGGGACATCATCTCGACGACCTGCTGATTTCCTTTCTGATGAGTCTGTGCCGCGGCCAGGGCCTGACCACCATGGCGCCGAAGGTCGCGGCGAAACGGCATCCGGTCGAAGTGATCCGCCCGCTGGCGTTGGCGCCGGAGGCGAAAATCATCGCCGCGGCCGCCGAATTCGACTTTCCGGCGGCCGGCAAATGCGTTTATCATCAGCAATTGGAGGCTTCCGGCGACC
>JAVBSD010000218.1:0-2823 GCA_031547325.1 Victivallaceae bacterium
GCGCGGAGGTGGCCGGAGCGTCGAAAACCGGTTCGTCGTAAAGCGCGTCGCCGCCGAAAGCGTACCGCGGCAGCACCAGCGCCGAAATCTGCGCGAACCGGATGCCCGGCACCGGATACCCGGTGAAATGGTAGTTGACCGCCAGCGACGGCGCCAGCAGCACCAGCAGCAGAACTCCCCCGGCCAGACTGCGCCACGGCCGGCGCCGGCCGGCGATCTCGAAGACCAGCGCCGCCAGCAGCAGACACGCCGCCAACAGCACGCTGTCGTCGCGGCACAGGATCATCACCGCCGAAGCCGCTCCGAGCCACAGGTAGCCGCCGAGGCGGCGGCGTTCCTGCCAGATCCGGATCAACGCGTAGACCGCCAGCAGCAGCCCGAGCGATTTGAGTTCCTCGCGCATGCCGGAAGCGGCCAGCCGCAGCAGATGCGAACAAAAGATATACAGCGCGCAGCCCGCCACCGCCGTCCGGGTATTGAAAACCCGCCGGAAGATGCCCCACAGCGGGAAAACCCCCAGCGCAAAAGCCAGCGCGCTGACCAGCTTCAACGCGGTAAATCCGTCGCAGCCGACCGCCTTGATCACCGCGGCGCCCAGAACCGGCAGCAACGGCCCGACCCGCGGGTGAAGCCCCAGCTCCCACCTCCCCTCGGCCAGCGCTTCGGCCATCGGGATGTAGCGGCTCATCACATCCCGGAGCGGCACGTCGGCGACCGCGATCAGGGGCAGAGCCAACAGCAATCCCGCCGCGGCCAGCAGCCACGGATAGATCCGTTCATCGCCGAAAAAACCTTTTTTCACCTTCGCGTCCCGCCGCCCCCTTCGTAATCACTTTCTTAAATATACCCTCGCCCGGCGATTTTTACAACCGTCAAGCCGATACTCCGGCCACCAGCCATGCCACATAACCGATGTAGAGCGCCAGCAGCACCGCGCCTTCCAGCCGGCTCAACCGCCAGCCGGTCCGCATGAACGGCAGGAGCAGCAGCGTCAGTCCGGTCATCACCAGCCAGTCCTCCGGACGGATTCCCGTCGTCTTCAACGGCCGGATCAGCGGCGCCGCCCCCATGATGGCCAGGATGTTGAAGATGTTCGAGCCGATCACGTTGCCGATGGCGATATCCTGCTCCCGGCGACAGGCCGCCACCACCGAAGTCGCCAGCTCGGGCAGGCTGGTCCCCACCGCGACGATGGTCAATCCGATCACCGCTTCACTGAGCCCGGCCCGGCGGCCGATTTCGACCGCCGCGTCGACCATCAGGCCCGCGCCGAAAATCAACGCCGCGACGCCGAGACCGACCAGCATGACGCACCACAGCCAGGAGCGGCCGCCGCGCCACGGTGTCCTGGGGATTTCCTCCCGCCATTCATCGTCGATCGCCGGATCGCGCTTCTCCTCGCGCCGGGACGCCCAGATATTCCAGGCGAGGTAGAGCCCGAACCCGGCCAGCATCACCAGCCCGGCGGTCCGCCCGAAGCCGCCGAAATACCACCCCCACAAAGCGAAGCCGGCGGTCACCGCCGCCAGCACCGGCGCGTCGAACCGCAGCAGCCGGGTCTTGACCGCCAGCGGCGCGATCAAAGCCGACAACCCGAGGATCAACGCGATGTTGCAGATATTCGACCCCACCACATTGCCGACCGCGATATCGGCGCTACCCTTCAGCGCCGCGCCGACGCTGACCACCATTTCCGGCATGCTGGTCGCCGCCGCGACCAGGGTCAGCCCGATCACCAGCGGCGATACGCCGAGCCGCGAAGCGATCCGGACGCCGCCCCGCACCAACCCTTCGGCGCCGCCGTACAACAGCGCCACTCCTCCCGCCAGCATGGCCAGCGCCACCCACAAATTCATCTTTCCTGCCCTCCGAACCGATGATGGTGATATTCTTCGACAAATTTGACAATACGTTCCTTTTCATCGCCGCCGAAGCGCGAACTGGCCAGGGCCAGGGCCGCGACTTCGGCCAGGGTCCGTCCCGGGTCGGGCTTGAAGCGGCCCTGTTTCAGCCATTCGCGTTCGCGGCGGCGCGCCAGCCGCGCCCAATGCGCCAACGCTCCCTCCAGAGCGCCCGCCGCCGTCCGGCGGTTCCGCCGGAACCGCCGCCACCGCCACCAGGCCAACGCCAGCACCGCCGCCAGCGTCACCCAGTTGAACAGCACCCGGCGCAGCACCGCCGCCACCTCGCCGCGGCGCAGCGACGCCACCAGCGAACTCAGCGCGTACTTGACGCGATCCCACAGACCGTTGGCGAAATTCCATTCGCCGGAATAGTCTTTGATCGCCCCGGCCGGCGTCGATTCGACCAGCCGCCACTTCCCGGCGTCGCGGTCGTAGACTTCGGCCCAGGCGTGAATGTTGCCCTCGCGGCCGACATAATAGCTTCCCGACGGATGCTCCTCGACGCAGACGATCCCGGTCACGTAGCGGGCCGGCATCCCCAGCCGCCGCGCCAGGAGCACCGTGGCCGAAGCGTAGAATTCGCAGTGGCCCCGGCGCGATTCGGTCAGGAACCAGGTCACGGGCTCGCCCTGGGGCGGGCGGCTCGACAGATCATAGGTGAAATTTTCCCGGAAATAATCGGCGATGGCCTGCTGGCGGCCGCCGTCGCCGGCGGCCGTCTCCAGGTCGGCGATCTCCGCCAGGAAACCGTCGAGCGTTTCCAGAAGATTCTCCGGCACCGCGAGATAAGCGTCGCCGGGCCGTTCCGGCCAGTCGCAGGCGGCCATGCCGTCGTAATCGGCCAGGGCCGCGGTCGGACGGTAACCGCCGGAACGCAGCCAGTCCGGGGCGGCCAGCTGGCCGTGGGGGCCGGCGGCGG
>JAVBSD010000131.1:0-6614 GCA_031547325.1 Victivallaceae bacterium
TCGCGCTCGAAGGTCGCCAGCCAGGTTTCCGGGATGCTCATGCCGTAGTAGATCATCCCGTCGACCTCGCGGTTGCGGAAGCTGTCGAAGATCTCCCGTTCATCCATTTCCGGCCGGTAGAGGCGGATGGTGAAGGTGAAGCCGGCCGCGTCGGCGACCGCCGCAACTCCGCTCAGAATCTGGGTGACGTTGTAGTCGGAGAAGGAGCTTTCCGGGCTCTGCGCGTCGTGGATGTTCAACAGCACCATGATGTTTTTGACCACGTTCTGGCCCATCCGGCGGGCGTGGATGTTGGGCAGGTAGTTGACCCGGGCGCAGTAGTCGCGCACCTTGCGGACCGTTTCGTCGCTGATCCGGGCCTGGCGGGCTTTGCCGTTCAGGACCAGCGACACGGTGGTCTTGCACACCCCGATTTCACGGGCGATTTTGGAGAGCGTCATATTCATTGCTTAACTAGTATAGCATATTTCGAAATCAAAGTCAATACCCTGGCTGAATTTTTCTGAGAAAAAAAGTTTTTCCGCGCTCAGCGCATCCATTCTTCGCAGGCGGCTCTGGCGACGGCGGGGTTGGCTCCGGGGCCGATTTCCATCTGGCAGAAGACGCCTCCGGCGGGCAGCCAGAGTTTTTCTCTGAGCAGCCGCACCGCCCGGCGTCCCGCTTCGGGGTCCGGGCTGGACATGATGTGCTGGCGGTCGATTTCGCCCCAGAAGGCGATTTTGCCTCTGGCGACCGCGGCCAGGGCGTCGATGTCCATGCAGAAGAGCTGCGAATTGAGCGCCGACACGCCGATTTCGACCAGGTCGGGGTAGATCTCCTGAATACAGCCGTCGGAGTGCATGAAAATGAATTTACCGGCGGCCCTGGCGATTTCGCAGTATTCCCGGTACACCGGCTTGAAGCGTTCGCGCCACACCGCGGGCGGGATCAGCAGCGCGTTCTGGGAGCCCCAGTCGTCCATGAAGATCAGGGCGTCCACTTCGGTTTCGGCCCAGAATTCCAGTTGGCGGCGGAAAAAATCGTTCATTCGGGCGAAGAGCTCGTCGACGCCGGGTTCGCGGAGCATCATATCCATCATGGCGTTTTCGGTGCCGCGCAGAAACTGGTAGCGTTCCCACGGCCGGGGGCAGGCGCCGGCGGTGACGAATTTTTCGGTGCCGCGGCAGAAGGCGTTGATTTCGGCGATGGCGGCCCGCCGGGCGGCCCCGGTCGGAATCAGCTCTTCGGGCGGGACGGCGCGCTCCCAGTCGGCGAGTTCGGCGACGATGGGATTCTTGACTTCGCCGATGACGCCGGCGTGGAGATTGAGGAATTCGCAGCCCCATTCGTCGGTATAGGCGCCGACCGCGAACATGTCGCCTCGGGTTTTCAGCGGCCGGAAGGGGGCCGGCGCCGTGGCCAGGTCGCCGGGGTAATCGGCGAGCAGGCCGGCCATTTCCGCCGGATAACGCATGGCGGCGCACGGCAACGGCCACAAGTCGATCGGCACCCGTTCCGGAGTGTCGAAGGTCAGGCAGCGGCGGACGATTTCACGGGAACTCTGGCGCATCGGACGAATCTCCACGGTTGTTTACAGATAGTATAGCACGGAAGCATCCGGCCTGCGTCAGCAATCCTGCGCCGGAAAATTTCAAACAAATATGGCAAAAATCAAAAACGGCGCTATCGTATGCCATGACCCGATTGCCCGTCAACCGCAATATTCCCGAACGGCTTCGTTTCGAGCGGCCGCACTGCGCCATGCCGCCCGGCGTGAGCCTGGTCGGACGTTTTCACTGCCGCGGCGCGACCATGCTCGCGCCGCACGCGCACCCCGGGGTGTTCGAATTGTGTTTCGTGGCGCACGGGATGATGCGTTACCGCTACGGCGGGCGCGAAATCGACATCCGCGCCGGGGAACTGCATCTGTGCCGTCCCGGACTGGACCACGCGGGGGCCAACGACCGGTTGAATCCGTGTCTGCTGTACTGGTGCGAATTCGATCCGGCCATAGTGCTGCCCCCCGGCCCCTGCCGGGATTACTACGCCGGCCATCCCGACGGCAAGCTGGCCTGCGCCGCGCCCGGCGGCCTGGCCGGCGACTTCGAGGCGCTGCTGGCCGAGTGCGCGTTGGAGGCCTCCGGCGAACGCGACGCGGCGATCGGCTGGCGCATCGGGCTGGTGCTGATGGCTTTGGCCCGGCGGGCGGCGGAGGCGGCGGAGCGGGGAGGGCGGAAAGGCAGTTCGCGGCCGGTCGAGCGGCTGCTCCGGGCGCTGCAAAGCGACCCGGAGGGGCGTCGTCCCCTGGCCGAAATCGTGGCCGCCTCCGGCCTCGGCGCCAGCGCCGCCTACGAATGCTTCCGGCGCGAAACCGGTTATTCGCCCCATGAATACCGGCTGCACCGGAAAATCGACCGGGCGCGGGCGATGCTGGCCGAAAGCGACGCCGGCGTCACGGAAATCGCCTTCGCCTGCGGTTTTTCGTCCAGCCAGTACTTCGCCACCGCCTTCGGCCGGATTACCGGCTTTACGCCGGGACGCTGGCGGGAATTGCATTTGAAAAATTCCACCTGAGGAATTATATTACCTTTTTTGTACATAACCCATGCCAAGGTGAATTTTTATGGCCATGACCATCGAAGAATTGCGCGCCGCCGGCGCCGAAGCGGCCGCCCGCGTCGAAGCGCTGCACGAATTTTTGAAGATCGACGAACGGCGCGAGGAGATGCGCGCCATCGAGGAGCGGATGGCCGCGCCCGATTTCTGGGACAAAAAGGAAGCCGCCCAGGAGACCGTCGCCAAGCTCAGCAGCTGCCGCAACCTGCTGGCGCCCTTCGACGCGCTGGCAGCCGAGGCCGGGGACTTCCAGGTGCTGCTCGAACTCGCCGACGAGGACGCGTCGATGCTCGCCGAGGTCGAACCGGCGTGGAAGAAGTTCCGGCGCAACCTCGACCGGATTGAGCTGGTCAGCTTCCTGTCCGGCCAGTTCGACCGCAACAACGCCTACGTCAGCATCCACGCCGGCGCCGGCGGCACCGAATCGTGCGACTGGGCCAGCATGCTGCTGCGGATGTACCGGCGCTACTTCGAGCGCCGCGGCTGGAAGGACGAGATCATCGACATCCAATCAGGCGAAGAAGCCGGCATCAAGTCGGCGACGCTGCGGGTGTCCGGCGATTTCGCCTACGGATATATGAGGGGCGAGCGCGGGATTCACCGCCTGGTGCGGATTTCGCCTTTCGACAGCAACGCGCGGCGGCATACTTCGTTCGCCTCGGTCGACCTGATGCCGGAGCTCTCCGAAGACATCAGCATCGAGATCAACGAAGCCGACCTGAGGATCGACACCTACCGCTCCTCCGGCGCCGGCGGCCAGCACGTCAACACCACCGACTCGGCGATCCGCATCACCCACTTGCCGACCGGCGTCGTGGTCGCCTGCCAGAACGAGCGTTCGCAGCACAAGAACCGCGCCACCGCGATGAACATGCTCAAGGCCAAACTTTATACCCTGGAAGAAGAAAAACGCGCCGCCGACGCCAACGCCATCCGCGGAGAAAAGACCGACAACGGCTGGGGCAACCAGATCCGCAGCTACGTCCTGCAGCCCTACCAGATGGTCAAGGACCTGCGCACCGACCTCGAAACCAGCAATACCTCGGGCGTTCTGGACGGCGAGATCGATATGTTCATCGACGGCTGGCTGAAATCGCGATGAGCTCCGCCGGCAAGACCAGCTACGTCTGCAGCGTCGACGACGCCCAGCGGGGTGCGGTCGAGGAGTATCTCAAGGGGCGCGGCTGGATTTTCGGCGCCGCTCCGTACGCCCATTGGAAGGCCTCCGGCGACAAGGTCAACGTCGTCGCCTACCACTCCGGCAAGCTCACCGTCCAGGGCGGCGGCACGGAGGATTTCGTGCTCTACTTCCTGGAGCCGGAGGTGCTGAAGAGCTTCGGCTTCGGTTACGCCGCCGCGGAGGACGCTCCCCGGGCGGCCGTCGCGGTGACGCCGCACGGCGGAGTCGACGAATCGGGCAAGGGCGATTTTTTCGGTCCCCTGGTCATCGCAGGGGTCTACGTCGACGCCGAGAGCGCCGCGCGCCTGGCCGAGCTCGGCTGCCGCGATTCCAAAACCATCAAAAGCGACGCCAAAATCGCCGGGATCGCCCGCGGCGTCCGGCAGGCCATTCCCGGCTGCTTCACCGAGGTGACGGTCAAGCCGGTCACCTACAATCAATTGTACGCCAAAATCGGCAACCTCAACCGCCTGCTGGCCTGGGGCCACGCGCGGGTGATCGAAAACCTGCTGGAGCTGATTCCGGAGTGTCCGCGCATCCTCTCCGATCAATTCGCCGACGAGGCGGTGCTGCGCCGGGCGCTGCTGCCGCGCGGCAAGGTCGTCAAGCTCGATTTAGAGGTCCGGGCCGAGAGCGACATCGCGGTCGCGGCGGCGAGCCTCCTGGCCAGCGACGGCTTCGTCCGCGGCATGACCCGGCTGTCGCAGGAGGCCGGCGTCACCCTGAAGCGCGGGGCCGGGGCGGCGGTGCTGGCCCAGGCGAAGGAGCTTTTCGACCGGGGCGGCGACGAACTGCTGGCCGGCTGCGCCAAAACCCATTTCAAGACCTGGTACGAAGCCACCGGCCGTCCCGTGCCGGAGCGGCCGGAGTACTCATTTCGAAGGAGCGAGCGCTGATGAACCGCATCGACGGAAAACCTTTTTTCACCCTGGACGACGGCCGTGAAGCCATGCTGTATTCCCTGGCGCTGCCGGAGGAAAATCTCACCGTTTCGATCAGCGATTTCGGCTGCGTGATCCACGCGATCACCCTGCCGGGGCGCGACGGGAAATTGCGCGACGTCTGCCTCGGCTTCGGCGCTCCGGCCGACTACCGGCGCAATTCGCCCGCCTTCGGCGCGGTGATCGGGCGGGTCGCCAACCGCATTGACCGGGGTGAATTCGAGCTCGACGGCGTGACCTATTCCCTGACGCGCAACGCATCGGGGAATGCGCTGCACGGCGGCCGCGACGGCTACCAGTTCCGGCTGTGGCGCGCCGAGGCCGCGTTGGCGGACGGGTTGCCGGAGCTGCGTTTGGAATTGACCAGTCCCGACGGCGACCAGGGGTTTCCCGGAATGCTGCGGATCGAACTCGTGTACCGGCTGCGGCCGGGCGGAGAGCTGGCGTTGAGCTACCGCGCCCGCTGCGACCGCCCGACCCTGGTCAATTTGACCAACCACTGTTTTTTCAACCTGGACGGCGAAACCTCCGGCGATATTTTCGGCCACGAGTTCATGCTTGAGGCCGACGAGCGCACCGCGGTGCGTCCCGACCTGGTCCCGACCGGCGAAATCGTGCCGGTGGCCGGAACCGTCTACGATCTGAATACGCCGGTGGTGCTGGCGGAGCGCCGCGCTCTGCTGGCGAACGGCTTCGACGACAATTTCGTGCTGGCGCGGGGACACCGGGGACGGGTCCGGGCGGCGAAGAGCGGCATTGAGCTCGGGTTCGTCACCGACCAGCCGGGCGTCCAGATTTATACGGCCAATTTTCTCGACGGCTCGACGGCGGGCAAGGACGGCCGGCCGCACGGGCGTTTCGGCGGCTTCTGCCTTGAAGCGCAGCATTTTCCCGACGCGCCGCACCATCCGGACTTCCCGTCGATCGTGCTGAGGCCGGGAGAAGAATACCGCCAGGAAACGGGTTACACTTTTACGCGGTGTTTGTAATCGGGATATTTTAAGAGTATAGTAACAACTGCGAATTTTTTTGGGGAAGGGAAGATATGCGACAGGAATTTCTGCCTTTTGTCCGTCCGTCGATCACTGAAGCGGATATCGACGCGGTGGCTCAGGTTCTGCGTTCGGGCTGGATCACCAACGGTCCCGCCAACAAGGATTTCGAGCAGGCGATCTGCGAATATACCGGCAGCAAACACGGCGTGGCGCTGGCCTCGGCGACCGGGGCGATGCATCTGCTGATGTTCGCGTTGAACCTGGGGCCGGGCGATGAGGTGATCACGCCGTCGCTGACCTGGGTTTCGACGGTCAACATGATCGTGCTCAAGGGCGCGACGCCGGTCTTCGCCGAAATCGACCGCGACACGCTGCTGGTCACCCCGGAGACGGTCCGCGCCCAAATCACGCCGCGCACCAAAATGATCATCCCGGTCCACTACGCCGGCGTCCCGGTCGACCTCGACGGCATCCGCGCGGTGGCCGGCGATATCCCGGTCGTCGAAGACGCGGCGCACGCGCTCGGGACCTATTACAAGGGGCGGCACGTGGTCGGCGGCGGCCACGGATTTTTCAGCTTTCACGCGATCAAAAACCTCACCACCGCCGAGGGCGGGATGTTCATGACCGACGACGCCGATCTGGCCAACCTGGTGCGGCGCTGGAAGTTCCACGGCATCGGGGTCGACGCCTTCGACCGCGAAAATCGCGGCCGGTCGCCGCAGGCCGAGGTCATCGAGCCGGGCTTCAAGTACAACCTGACCGATCTGCAGGCGGCGCGCGGCTTGTCCCAGCTGCCGCGCCTCAACGAGAACAACGCCAAGCGGAGACACCTGGCCCTGTACTACCGGCAGCAGCGGGCCGGCCTCGACGAGATTCGTCCGCTGGCCGCTCCGACCGGCT
>JAVBSD010000436.1:0-5172 GCA_031547325.1 Victivallaceae bacterium
CGCGTCTACGCGATCGGATTTCTGCCGTGGCGCGCCGAGATCGCGGCGGCGATGCTGGCGGAATACCTCAACACCTACGACCGGGTCCGCGACCCGGAGGCGCGGCGGAGCGCTTGGCGGGCCGCCGAATACGATTTCTGGCGGCGCAGCTACCAGTTGCCGTCGTCCGGGCGTCTGGAACGGGGGTATGTTGAATTGCTCGACGCGCTGGCCGTCTGTCGCGGCGTACTGGATGAAGTGTTGTTACGGGAGAAGAATCGAGAGGAAAGATGACGCAGAGGAAGTTGTTGTTGGGGTGGCGCATCGCCTGGTGGATCGCAGCGGTTGCCGGGGCCTGGCTGCCCGGCGTCATGACCCTGATCGGCGGGCGGGCCGCCGGCTTCGTCGACGAGTATGAAACCGTGTTCATCGCGGCGGCGGCGGCGCTGCTCGTGGTGAGCTGCCGGGAGATGGTCTTCTGGATGGCGCGCACCGCCGGCGGGTTTCAGGGGTGGCGGCTCGGCATGCTGCTGCTGCCGTGGGTGTTGCCGATCTGGTACCCGATGGAGTCTTTTCATTACGGCGTTTTGCTGTCCGGCGAAAAGCGCTGGCGGCGGCGGCTTTATTCCCTGACCGCGATCCCGGCGGCGCTGGTTCCGGCGGCTTTGGTGGTTCTGGCGATGCTGGCTTACGTCCTCGGGCCGGAGGGATGGACGCTGCCGTATTGGACGGCGCTCATGGTGTGGAGCGCGCTCTTCGCGATCGCCGGCGGTCAACTGAACCGGGTGGCGTGGCGCCGCGAGGTCGAACCGACTTCGCGGCGACGGCGGCTCCGGCAGCTGGCGGGATTGCTCATCATCGGCTGGGGCGTGCCGCTGGCCTGGTGGGGATATCATTACGGCCGGTTGTTCTGGTATTGGCGGGAGGCCATCGCCATCGTCGACGCGGCTGCTGTGGACGGCCGGAATTGGGACTTACCCCGGTGGAACGACGACAACACCGATCCGGAGCTGCTGGATTTGAAGCGCAAGCTGGAGCGGACCTATCTGTCCGCGGGCTTCAGTTCGCCGCGCAACGAAGAGCGATACCGGCGGGAATTGACGGAAGCCGGAACGCTGCTGGATGAATTCGACCGCTGGCTTTACGGCGATTTCGGGCCGGAATGGATCGATTCCGGGCTTTGCAGCCGGATGTTCGACCTCTACAGCGCCCTGGCGGCGGAGGCGATGGCGGAACGCGACGCCGGCGCGCTGATGCGCTGCCTGGAGCGGGTTGCCCAATTATACCGCCGGGAATATTCGAAGCAGACCTGCGAGTGGCGTATTTTTCCTTTTTTCAGCGGAATTGTCTACGGCGGCGGATTGACGCTGCTCGACGACGCGCAACTGGCCGCGGTCGGCCGGATGCCTTTTTTGAACGAGGAGGCGTCGTCGGTCGAATACCGGCGGCTCATCGGGAGCATTCGTTATCTGTATTCGCCGGGCCGGCACGGGGCCGCCATCAGGCCCGAGCTCTGGCGTCCCTGGCGGATCGGGCAGCGCGCCGATTGCGTTGAGTATTCCCTGTGGTGCATCGGGCAATTGAATGTCGACGCGACGCTGCGGCCGCCGGAACCGGAGCTGGAACGCGAGTCGTGGCCCGCCTCTCTGGTGGAATCCGCCAACAACGCGGAAAATGCCCTGCAAGCGCGCGACCGGCGCGTCGCCAGGAGCCGGATGATCCGCCTGGCTTTGGGGCTGGAGGAGTACCGGCGGAGTCACGGAGCTTACCCGGCGGCGCTGGGTGAATTGAATTGCCGGCTGCCGACGGCTCCCGGCTCGGGCCTGCCGCCGGAGTATTTTGAAGTGACCGGCAACCGCAATTCGGTGGCGAATTTGCTGCCGGGAAATATGTTCTGGCTCCTGCGCAATTATTACGATCTGGAGTATCGGGATGAAATACGGTTGCTCTGCTTCGGATTCCGGGGAGGGGCGAGCGAATACGGTTTGATGACCATTCCGCTGGAGATCATCCGCAAACCGAAGTGAACCGCGCCGCAAATTTTCATCCGGGCATATGCGTCTAACGGGAACGAGAGGATACCATATGGACAAATTCATGGCGTTGGCCTACGAAGAGGCCTTGTCGGGCATGTCGCTGATGCATGGCGGGCCGTTCGGAGCGCTGATCGTCAGGGAGGGGCGGATCGTCGTCCGGAGCCATAATGAAGTTCTGCTGCAGCAGGACCCGACCGCCCACGCCGAAGTCGTGGCCATCCGCCGGGCTTGCCGGATTCTGGACACCATCGACCTCTCCGGCTGTACCTTGTACGCGACCGCCAAACCGTGTCCGATGTGCAAAGGCGCCATTCAGTGGAGCGGCATCAAAGAGGTTGTGTTTTCCGGCGATTACCGGGATACGGATTTGCTCGGGTTCGGGGATTCGAAATTTTCCGGCGCCTTCGACCGCGAGGAGGAGCATTGGACGCGGGTCGATCAGGAGCATTTTCATACCCTGATCGAGAAGTTCGAAGCCTACAAGCAGTCCATCCGGTATTAGAAGGAGATTTCGCATGACGGCGGCATGGTGGAAATGCCTCGACGGATCGGCGAAATGGCTGTGGATCTGGCGGCTGGGAATGTTGCTCCTGCTGCTGCCGGCGGCCTGGTTGGCGTTCGGCGGCGGGGAGGACATCTGGCTGCGGTGGCGGTGCTGGCTGCCGATGATCGCCGGCGGGCTCGCCGCGGCGGCCGGCTGGTACGGCTGCATGGCTTATTGGATGGCGCGTACGCCGGGCGGGCTCAAGGGGTGGCGCTTCGGATTGCTGCTGATTCCCGGCATCGGCTTGCTGTGGAGTTTTGTGGAGCTGGGGCGGGCCGTCGTCGCCGCATCCCGCGGCCAGCCGTTCATCGCGCGTCAGACGATCGGGGCGGCCGTGATCATTTCGACGCTGCTGTTGCTGTTATTCGGCTTGGTGGCCGTGCTGATGATTTGCCTGGCGGTGTCGGGCGGATGGGACCGCGATCCCCGGGGAATTCTCGTGATATGCGGCGGCTGTCTTTTATTGTGGGGATTCAGTTTCGACATCGTGGCCGGGATGCTCAATAATCTTCTGCGGTTTCGCGAGGTCGAGCCGTATTCCTCGGCCAGGCGCCGGCGTGAGCTGGCGCTGGTCATCCTGTTCGGCATTGTGCTGCCGCTGGCGTTGGCGGCCGGCTGGTGGGGATATTGGACATGGCGCATTCGCGTCGCCGTCGACCAGATCGCCGCGGCCGGGCTGACCGAAACCATCCCGGAAGAACTGCGCCCGGATATCGCTCCGGAAGCGAAAGCCGAATTGCGGCGTTTCCTCGCCGGAATTCGGAGTGGAAATTTGGATTACCGGCATTGCGAACGCTGGAACGCGCACGTGGACCGGCGTTGGCGGAAGCGCCTGGCCGAATTTGCCGGACCGGTCGCGGAGTTCGACCGTTGGCTCGACGGCGAAACCCGTTTCGACGCCGGGCGGTCGGCGATGCAATTCTTTCTCGGTTACTATTGGATGGCGCTGCGGCTGGCCGACGCCGACGGAGACGCGGCAGGTGTCCGCGCCAACCTGGAACGGATGGAAAAATGCTTCACCCTGATTCCGGCCGGTCGCGCAACGCAGCAATACCATTTTGTGGCGGGATTGGCGAATTGGGCGGCGGCGGGCGGGCTGGCGCGGTTGGACGGGGCCGATCTGAAGCGGCTGGCCCATTCGCCGTTGCTGCGCGATATCCGCCTCGAAACCAGGATATTGCTGTTTGATCCGGAGCTTGTCACCCTGCGTGATGATCCGGCGTGGACGATGCCGTGGCTGGTTCGCGGCGACGCGGAATTCTGGGAGTTGATCGCCGGGACGTTCGGTTATTTGACGCGCGATCATTGGGAATGGTCCTCGCTGCCTGCCTCTTTCCGTTATCGCCATTCCGCAAAATTCGATTCGGTTCGGGGAAGTCTGGGCATCGATTTCGTGCAGGAAATGCATCGGCGCGCGGCGTTGCTGCTGATCGCCCTGGAGCGATACCGCCGGGTTCACGGCGGCTTCCCGGAGCGGCTGGAAGAATTGACGCCGGAATTTCTGGACGCCGTGCCGCTGGAGTCTTACAGCGGGCTGCCGGCGGATTATGAAATCGGCGAATTCACCCGCCGCATGCTGGTTGCCCGGGCCGGCCGCGGCCGGACGGCCTCGCCATATGCCGCCCAAAAACCGAAATCCAAGGACTTGACCGGCGAACAATTCAATGTCACCTTCGAATCCGTCGAGGTAACGAAACCGGCGGTGCGCCTGACGTTCGGAGCGCGCTCGTTCACGATGCCGTTGGAGGTGGAAGATGAATAAAGGTTCCTGGTGGCGCCGTCTCGCCTGGCCGGCGAAATGGCTGTGGATCTGGCGGCTGGGAATGGCGGCGGTCCTGGTGCAGTTGTCGGTGTTGGGATGGATGGCGTACAACAAGGGGCCGGGGACGCTCACCGTCTGGTGGGGCTGGATTCCGGTGGCCGCCGGCGGGCTTGCCGCGACGGTTGCCTGGTACGGCTGCATGGCCTGCTGGATGGCGCGTTCGGCTGGCGGGCTCAAGGGCTGGCGCTTCGGATTGCTGCTGATTCCCGGCGTCGGGATGGTATGGAATCTGGTGGAATGTCCCCGCATTGCCGTCGACCTTTCACGCACCGAAGTGCGTTCGAGGCAGTGGTGCGCGTTTTTGTCGGCAGTGATGCTGTGCGGATTCGGATTTATGATCTGCAAAGGGATTGCGATGATGCTCGTGCCGGGGCAGCGGGCAGCGGTCCTGGTGTTGTGCGCAGGGATTTTGTTGGGGTGGGGAATTTTTTTCGAGTGTATCGCCGACGACCTCAACGAAGAGATGCGTTTTCGCGAGGTCAAGCCGTATTCCTCGGCCAGGCGCCGGCGCGAATTGGCGTTGGTGCTCGGCCTCGGCGTCGTGCTGCCGCTGGCGTTGGCGGCCGGCTGGTGGGGATATTGGACATGGCGCATTCGCGTCGCCGTCGACCAGATCGCCGCGGCCGGGCTGACCGAAACCATCCCGGAAGAATTGCGGCCCGATATCGACCCGGAAGCGCAAGCCGAGCTGAAGCGTCTCTTCGCCAGAATCCGGATGAGGGATTTGGATTATTGCTATAGCGAACGCTGGAACCCGTACGTGGACCGGCGCTGGCGGAAGCGCCTGGCCG
>JAVBSD010000212.1:0-4390 GCA_031547325.1 Victivallaceae bacterium
GCGCGCGGCCGACTATTTTGTTGTGTATTTTTTCAGAGGCGCAGCCATTCGTAGTAGGTCGCCGCCCCCGAACTCGGCGCCCCCACCCCCTCCGCCCCGAAGGTCGCCGACAACCGCGTCGTCGCCTCCCCCTCCCCCGCCGCCCGGGTGATCGTCACCGTATACAACCCCGATTCGTTGAACCCGAAACTCTGCTCCAATTTGATCAGCAGCTCCCCGTCCAGCTGATCCTCCAGCGAAGTCCGCTCCCGCCGCCATACCTCCAACGCCGCCAGAACCCGCGCCGCCTCGTCTTTTTCCAGCCCGCCGTACGTCCACAGCAGGGTGTACCCCGCCGTGAAAATATTCGGGAGCCCGTCGCCGGAACCGTACGCCGCCGCCGCCACCGGCTGCACGCTGGTCAGACGTCCGTATTCGTCCAGCGGCAGGAATTTCGCCGCCTCCGGAATCCACAACAGCTCCTCCCGGTACTCCATCGCCGCGTTGCGCGGCAATGGCTCCAGCCCCAGCGCCTCGTAATCGGTCAGCTCCAGCCCGTCGACCCCGACCGTATCGTCGCTGTCAAGGTAGTCGCCGATCCGGGTTTGGAAGATGGCGATCGCGTCGCTGAGCGAACTTTCGGTGGTCCGGCTGTAGGCCAGATAACCCAATTCATCCGTGTCGCCGGAAGCCAACGCCAGCCCGGTCGCCGCGTCGGTGATGGTGAATTCCACCGGCGTCCCGTAGTAATCGAGCTGGTGAAGCACCCCGTCGGCCAGATAACGGTCGAAATCGTAATCGCCGTAATCCACCTCCCCCGGCACCGCGTCGGGGTACAGCTCGCGGTCGGCTTCGATCAGCCAGCGAATCCGGTTCAACGCCCCCTCGGCAACGTAACGCGAACGCCCCGACTGGACCGCCTGAGCCACCTCGGAACGGTGCAATTGGCTCAGCACCGCCATGCCGACCGTCAACAGCCCCGCCGTCGCCAGCAAGGTCAACGCCGCCAGCAGCGCGCCGCCCCTTTCGTCGCCATGCGCCTTCATCAGTCGCCTCCGGTCGAAAAAACGGTGTTGTCGCCGACCCCGGCGCGGCGGCGCAGCCAGCGTTCGGTCGAACCGTCGCTCGAATGCACGATCAGCTCGATCGCCCGCGGAATGTCTTCCTCCCGGTCGTCCTCGCTCCAGAAATTGTGCCAGGCGATTTCATCGTCCTCGAACGCCGCGTAGCGGAATTCGATGCGCTCGACGCCGGCGGCGACGGTCTCGGTGGTGAACTTCTGCCGCCCGATCTCCTGCCAGTGCGCCAGCGGCGTCCGCGACCAGTCGCAGCGCAGCTCCTCCTCCTCGACATAGAGCCGGACGAAGAGAAAAGCGCCCCCCGCGTCCGCCGGACGCACCGCCGCCACCCAGAGCTCGTCGTAATCGCCCGAAAACAGCGTTTTGGTCTCTCCGGCGTCGCGGTCGATCCAGAGACACGGCACCGCCTGGGCCAGCACCGTGTTGGCGAAACGGTCGATGGCGAGGTTGCGTTCGAGCTCCGCCGCCGCCAGCTGGTTGCGGCGGTAGCCGTCGATGAAAATCCCCAGCGAGGTCGCCAGAACCAGCCCCAGCAATCCGAGGATCGCCAGCGCCAGCATCACTTCGATCAGCGTGAAGTCCGCCCGTTTCCGGTCAGCGCAGATTGTCATAGTCGATCCGGTCCACTTTGATCGATTCCACCGTTTTGCGGTCGGAGTCGCGCATCACCGAAATGGTCCAGCAGCGCAGCGTCGCCTGGACGCCGCCGGAGATTTCGAACTCCTCCGGCACGTTTTCGGCGTCGGTGTATTCGGCGTGCGCACTGTAGCCGGGGTAATCGAAGATCTCCGCCGGCGGCGCGTCGGGGTCCAGCCCCGGCTGCAAAAGATAGTATTCCGCCGCCTGTTCGAGCATGTGAAAATCGGTCCACTGCTCCCGCGCCCGCCCGATGCGGTTCTGCGCCTGGGTCGCCATCGACAGCAGAACCGCCAGCCCGCCGGTCAGGATCGCCAGCGCCACCACCACTTCGATCAGGGTGAAACCGCGTTTGAAATTCACCGTTTCGCCTCCGCCGTTTCGGTGAAGCGCAGCTTTCCGGTCACCGGCGAAACGGCCGCCGCCATGGAGGACGCTTCATCGTAAATCAACGTGAACCCCTCCCCCCCGTCGCCGCCGCCCGCCGCCCGGAAACGAAAAACGGTCCGCTCGTCGCCGGAGGCGTTGTAGTCCGTGTCGCCGAAGTCGATCTCGAAGCCCGCCGGCAGCGCCCAGACCAGCTCCCTGAGACCGCCGCCGGAGGCGGTTCCGGCCAGTTCGTTGTACTCGCGGCTGCGGTGTTGATTCAGGGCGTCCGGCGGCGGCGCCAGCGAATTCCAGGCGGCCGTCCCGTCGTCGTTGCCGTCCGAAGCCGCCCCCGCGGCGATCCGGAAGCGCCGTTCCGCCGGATCGTAAAGCAGCAGCTGGTCACACCCGAGCTCGTTGGCCCGGCCGCGCGCCTGCGCGATGAAGTTGCGGAAATCACGCAGCGAATTTTCGAAGACCACCGCCGGCGAACCGTCGCGCAGCCGCGACATGACCACCGTCGTCGCCATCACCATGATCGCGACGACCACCATGATTTCCACCAGGGTGAAACCGTTTCGCCGCATCGGCTCCGGTCACAGCTCCCAGTTGACGACGTCGGCGTTCTCGCCTTCGCCGCCGTCGCGGCCGTCATTGCCGAGGCTGTACAAATCGAAGTCGCCGTGTTCGCCGGGGCAGATGTAGACATAAGCGCGCCCCCACGGGTCCTTGGGTACCGCCGGCTTGATGTAGGGACCGCGCCACTTGTCGAGCTGTTCGACATTTTCGGTCAGCGCCGTCAGCCCCGCCGAGGTGTCCGGAGAATTGCCGGTGTCGAGCCGGTAGTCGGCCAGCGCCTTTTCCAGCTCGCGAATCTGGAATTTGGCCGTGGCGATCCGCGATGTGCTCAGATGCCGGAGCACCAGCGGCGTCGCCACCGAGGCCAGCATGACCATGATCACCACCACCACCATGATTTCGACCAGCGTGAAACCGCTCCGCCTGAGTTTTCCGTTACGCATGTTGCGCCTCCTTTTAGTCTACCGAATTCAATTCCATGATCGCCATAAAAATCGCCAGAACCACCACCCCGACCACCAGCGCCAGAAAAACGATCACCAGCGGCTCGAAGATGCTCAGCAACCGTTTGATCCGCCGCCGGGAATCTCCTTCGAGCTGCTCGGCGATGCGTTCGAGCATCGGGCCGACCGAGCCGGTTTCCTCGCCGACCCGGATCTTGGCGGCGGTCCCCGGCGGCAGATAGGAGTTTTCGCGCAGCGCGTCGGAGAGCTTGCGCCCGCTTTTCAACTGCGTTTCCAGCCGGTCGAAACCGGTCCGCAGCACCCGGTTGCCGATCACCCGCACCGAAATCCGCACCGTGTTGATGATTTCGACGTGGTTGCTGAGCATGATCGCCATGGTGCGGAAAAATTTGCCGAATTCGAGCAGCAGCGCCAACTGTCCGATCACCGGCAGCTTCAGCAGCGTCCGGCTCCGCCATTCGTTCATCGCGGCGGGCCCGACCCGCCACTTGACCAACTGCCAGACGATGAACAGCCCGGCCGGAATCATCCACCACGCCCACCAGATGAAATCGCTGGCCGCCAGCAGAAACTGCATCGAGCCCGGCATGGCGCGCCCCATGTCGGTGAACAGATTGGCGAAACGCGGGATGAAGACCACGAACATCAGAAACGACACCCCCGCCGTAATCAGCAGGATCACCGCCGGATAAATCGAGCTGGAAATCACGAAATCGCGGGTTTCCTTGGACTCCTTCATGAACCGCAGCAGCTCGCCGAAAACCTCGCCGAGACACCCCGACTCCTCGCCGGCCTCGACCAGATTGGCGTAAAAGCCGGGAAACACCCGGCCGTAGGCGCGGATCAGCCCCGACAGCTTCTTGCCCTCGTGCAAGCCCTGGCGCAGCGAAACCACGAAATCGCGCTGCTCGTCGGTGCGGCAGCCCTCGACCATGATGCCCAAAGCCCGCTCCAGCGGGATGTTCGCCGCCAGCAAGGGAGCCAGCTGCTCGGTGAAATCCACCGGGTCGATGCGGCTCCGCGACGGAAAAAGCCCCTTGCCGGCCGCCGCCGCGTCGCCCTCGCCGTAAAAACGGATCGGCACCATGTTGCGCCGCCGGAGTTTGGCCAACGCCTCGTCGGGGTTGCCGGCCTCGATTTCGACCTCCGCCGGAGGACTCTTCGGCGCGGCGGCCAGGTATTTGTAGACGGCCATGTCACAACTCCGCGGTGGAGCGCGCCAGTTCGTCGGCGGTGGTGACGCCGGCGGCGACCTTGGCGTTGCCGTCTTCGAGCAGGCTCACCATG
>JAVBSD010000094.1:0-6665 GCA_031547325.1 Victivallaceae bacterium
CTGGGCCTTCAAGCGCGACGACGTGTACATCTACGAATTCCACCAGGAGCTGATGTACGGCGCGGAACAGTCCGATGAAAACGGGCGGCGGATTCTGATGGAGGAGGATTTATTGAACTTGATCGCCGATTCGCCGGGCAAGGTGGTGATCGGGATGCGCAACAAGAAACGCAACGCGGCGCTGCCGCCGTCGGCTTTCCGGGTGGAAGAGCACGGCATATTGTATCAGGAGTACGATGGCGAAAGCGAGTAAACTGCGTCTGGCGGTCGTCGCCTTTTTTCTGCTGACCTACCTGGCGGTGCTCGGTGTCCGGCCGATGGTGATTCCGGACGAGTTCCGCTACGCCGAAATTCCCCGCGAACTGCTCGAATCCGGCGATTGGAACAACCCGACGCTGCTCGGGGTGCCTTACTACGAAAAGCCGGCCTTCGGTTATCAGTTGACCGCGTTGAGTTTCAAGATTTTCGGCTGCAACCGCTTCGCGCTCCGGCTGCCGGCGGCGCTGGGGGTGGCGCTGGGCGCGTGGGTGATCTGGACGCTGGCCCGGCGCCGCCGGCCGGAAAATGAAGAGTCGGCGGCCGCGGCCGCGGTGCTTTACATGACCTGCGGGTTGGTTTACGGCGTCGGGGGATTCGCGGTGCTGGACAGCCAGTTGACCGGTTTCATCACCTTGGGGATCGGCGCTTTTTACCTCGGCTGGACCGCGGAACGGCGGGGGGCTCAGGCGGCCTGGCTGCTCGCATCCGGCGCCGGCGTCGGGCTGGCGTTTCTGGTCAAGGGGTTTCTCGGCATCGCCATTCCGGGCATGGTGCTCGGCGCCTGGCTGCTGTGGCAGGCGGATTGGAAGGGCATTCGCGCCAGCCGGCCGATGCGGCTCGGGCTCGGGCTGCTGGCGCTGGCGGGAATCGCCGCCGGGGTCGCCGGGCTGGCGAAATACGGCAAGCCGGGGATTTTCATCGTTCCGGCGGCACTGCTGCCGGCGGCGCTGGCGGTGCTCGGCCATGGCCGGTGGCGACTGCTGCTGGCCGGAATGGCGCTGCCGGCGCTGGCGCTGATTGCGTTGGCGGCGCCGTTGGCCTGGGCGCAGCATCGGGCGCAGCCGGAGTTCTGGAGTTATTTCTTCTGGGTCGAACACGTCGACCGTTTTTTCGAGGGAACTTCGGACAGCCGTCCGGAGCCGTGGTGGTATTTTCTGCCGGTTTTCGCCGGCGGTATTTTCCCGGCGGCGCTGTGGCTGCCGGCGGCGCTGCGCGGCTGGTCGGGGCGTTGGAAGGGCGAATTTCTGCGCGAACCCTGGTGGCGGCTGGCGTTGCTGTGGCTGGCGCTGCCTTTCCTCTTTTTCACTCTGGCCAGCGCCAAGCTCGGGACGTACATTTTGCCGTGTTTCGCGCCCTTCGCGTTGTGGCTCGGCTGCGGCGTGGCCGCCTGGCGTCCCTGCGCGGTTCAGGGCTGGGTCAACCGGGTGCTCGGCATGGTGCTGATCGTCGGCGGCATCGGATTTCCGGTCTATCAGATTCTGGCGGATCACGGGGTGTGGTTCGCGCTGTTCGCGCCGGATGAAAAGTGGTGGATCGCGCTGGCGGCGATCGCGATGGTCTGGGGCGTCATGCTGGTCGGCTCTTCGCGCAACACGCCGCGGCGGCAGTTCGCGGTGTGGTTTGCGGGGGCGGCGCTGCTGCTGCTGTTCGGCCAGCATGCGATGCCGCACGCTCTGCTCAACAGCAAGATGCCGGAACGCGGGCTGGAATATTTCCTGGACGCCGGCTGGGTCGGGCCGGACAGCCGTATTGTGGTGGTCCGCGGCACCATGCATTCGGCGCCGTGGGTATGGCGGCGCGCCGATGTCGCGGTGTGGGGCAATGACGGCGAGCTGCGGCTGGATGAGCTCGGCGGGAGATTCAAGGAGCGTCATTATCCGGCAAAGGGCGCGGGGATTGCGGCGATGCGCGCGGCGATTCCGCGCGGCAAGGGACTTCTGGTGTTGCGCGGCGAAGCCGACGAGCGCGACGAAATTCCGTCCGAACTCGAGCCGATCGAAGTCGGTTATCACGGTGGTGTCTGGGTCGCCAAATTTTGATGGAGTGAGTGATAGCTATGGGTGTGATGTGGCGTTTTTTGACCAGGCCGATGCGGATAGGCGCGGTGTGCGCTTCTTCGCGGGTGCTGTGCCGCCAGATGATTCGCGAAATCGGCCTTGAGCAGGCCAAAGCGCTGGCTGAGCTGGGGCCGGGGACCGGGGTGATTACCCGGGAGATCCTCCGGGCCAAACCGGACGGAGCGCAATTTTTCGCGGTGGAGCTGGATCCGGGGCTGTACCGGCAATTGTGCCGCAGCTTTCCCGAGCTGACCGCCTTCAACGCCAACGCCACCGAGCTGAGCCGGCTGCGCGAAGAGGTGAACGCACCGAAGCTCGACGCGGTGATTTCGGGGTTGCCCTGGGCGATTTTTCCGGCGTCTCTGCAGCGGGCGCTGCTCGGCGCGATTCTCGAAAACCTGGCCGAAGACGGCTGTTTCACCACCTTTGCCTATCTTCACGGGCTGATGATGCCGACGGGGATTCGTTTCCGGCGGCTCCTGCAGCAGTATTTTGAAGAAATCACCATGTCGCGGGTGGTGTGGCGCAATCTGCCGCCGGCGGTGGTTTACCGTTGCCGCCGCAAGCGGGCGGCGGCGCCGGAGGCGTAGCCGATGGATAGGAACCGCTGGTTTGTGGCACCCGGCGGCGACGACGCCGGTCCGGGCAGCCTGGAGCGGCCTTTCGCCACCGCGGTTCGGGCGCGCGACGCGGCCCGGCGGCGAAGCGGCGCGGCCGAAGTCATTTTCCTGGCCGGCGAATACTCCATGGACCGGCCGCTGGAGCTGGGCGTCGCCGATTCCGGCACGGCCTCCGGGGCGGTGGTCTATCGCGCGTTGGAGCCGGGCAGCGTGACCTGGTACGGCGGGCGGCGCCTTGCCGGCTTCGAGCCGGTGACCGATTTGGCGGTGCTGGCGCGGCTGCCGGAGGACCGCGAAGGCAAAATCTGGCAGTGCGACCTCGGAAAGCTCGGCATCGAAGACCTGGGCCGGGTCGAGCGGCGCGGTTACACTTTCAAAATTCCGGAAACGACGCTGGAGGTCTACAGCGGCGGTCGGCCGATGCGGCTGAGCCGCTGGCCGAAGCGCGGTTTCGAGTCGGCCGGCCGGCTGCTCGAAGCGGGGGACGCTTCGGGGCGTCCTTCGGTCTTCGAATACCGAAGCCCGCGCCACGCGCGCTGGAGCGGGGCGAAAGAGCTGATGCTGTGCGGATATTTCCGCTATTTATGGTCCGACGCCACGGTCGAAGCGGCGGTCGATGCGTCCTCGCGGCGGGTGACGGTGCAGCCTCCCTATCTTTACGGCGGCCGCGACGGCATGAGCGAGGAGCAGGGAATCGTCTACTACGCCTGCAACCTGCTGGAGGAGCTCGGGGAGCCCGGCGAATACTTCCTCGACCGGCGGACGGGCGTGCTCTACGTCGATTTGCCGGAGGAAACAAAGGTTCCGGCGGTCGAGATCGGGATGCTCAAGGGGCCGATGCTCCGGATCGCCGGCGCGGCCAATCTGACCGTCAGCGGGATTTCCTTCGACCTCGGACGCGGCGACGGGATCCGGATCGTCGATTCGGTCGGGGTGACTTTGGAAAACTGTCGCGTGACCCGTTTCGCCGGCGACGGGGTGGCGATCACCGGCGGGCGCGGCTGCGCCGTGCGCGGCTGCGAGATCGCCATGACCGGGCGGGCGGCGACCCGGCTGGAGGGCGGCGACCGCGTCACGCTGGCGGCGGGCGGCCACGTGCTGGAAAACTGTATCATTCACGACTTCGGGCGCATCGACCGCACCTATACGCCGGCGGTGTGGACCGAGGGCGTCGGCCACCGCGTCGCGGGCAACCTGATGTACGACGCGCCGTCGAGCGCGATGCGCCTCAACGGCAACGACCACTTGATCGAGAACAACGAAGTCTGCAACGTCTGCACCGAGTCGGACGACCAGGGGGCGGTGGACATTTTCTACGATCCGAGCCAGCGCGGGACGCGCTTCCTCCACAACCATTTCCACGATATCGGCAAAATGGAGCCGGGGATTTCGACGGCCGGCTCGGCGGCGATTCGGTTCGACGACGCGGTTTCGGGGATGGTGGTCCGGGAAAATTGTTTCGAACGCTGTTCCGGCGGCAGTTTCGGCGCGATCCAGATCAATTCCGGTCGCGACAATCTGATCGAGGACAACATCTTCAGCGACTGCCGCGCCGGGGTTTCCGGCGGCTGGAATCCGGACAATGCCGCCTTTTGCCAGATCCGTTCGGGGCAGGCCCAGATGCCGGTTTATTTGAACGAACTGTATTTTCGCGAATACCCCGAATTGCGGCGCGCGATGGACCCGGGCGGCACCAACACTTTGCGGGGCAACGGATTTTTCGGTTGCCTCCGCGCCCTGGCTCCGGGCTCCGAGCTGCTGCGGGCGACCTTCATTCTCGAAGACAACTTCGAAGTCAAAAAGTCCGGCGGCGACTGGCGCGAGCTGCCGATGGCTTCCCGGATTCCGCTCGACCGGATCGGCTGTTTTCGCTCCGGCCGCAAAGTGGCCGCGCCGGAGCGCCGGGTGCCGGAGTGGAAGCCGAATGGCGAACCGGAATGGAACCGGACGGCGCAAATCGGCGGCCGCTGGCGGATTTTCGCTCCGGTCGACCCCGAAGCGGCGATGCCGTTGACGGAGATGCCCGAAGGCGGGACGGAGGTGACGGCGGAGGAGGGGCGTTTCGACTGGAGCGAATGCGTCGACGCGCCGGCGGAGAGGCAGGTCGCCTGGATCTATCTGGAGCTCACCGCGTCGGAAGCCGGAAGCTACACCCTCGGTTTTGCCGCCGACTGGTGGATGCGGGTCTGGATCGACGGGGCGGAGGTTTGCGACACGACCGGGACCGGCAATGCCGCGCATCCTTTTGCGGGCGGCAATCATCCGGTGCAAGTCGAATTGGCCGCCGGGCGGCATCTGCTGGCGGCGCGTTGCGTCCGGGGGGTGCATTCCGGGTTGTTTCTGGTCGCCGACGCCGCGCGGTTGCGGCGGGAGTGGCATGACGAATATGGGTGGATTTTATGATTCTTGAGGTCAGGCCGTCGCGTATTGCCGGCGCTTTTGCGGTGCCGGGTTCGAAATCGCATACCATTCGCGGCATTGTCGCGGGCTTGCTGGCGCGCGGGGTCACGGTGCTGCGGCATCCGCTGGAGTCCGCCGATACGGCCAGCACGCTGGCGGCGGCTGAGGCGCTCGGGGCGGAGGTGGTCTGTTTTGCCGACCGCTGGGAGATCACCGGGACCGGCGGGCGGCTGCGCGATCCGGGCGCCGTGTTGGATCTGGGCAATTCCGGCACCGGGCTGCGGCTGTTGGCTGCCGCGGCCGCGCTGGCCGATTTTCCGGTCGGGTTCGACGGCGACGCGAGTTTGCGCACCCGGTTGATGCGGCCGTTGCTGGAGTCGCTGGCGATGCTGGGGGTGAATGCCGAGAGCAACGATGGCAAATGTCCGTGCCGGATCACCGGTCCTCTGGCGGGGGGGCGGGCGTCGGTGCGGGCGGTGAGTTCGCAATTTCTGACGGCGCTGCTTTTCGCCTGTCCTTATGGGAAGGCGGAGAGCGAAATCGAGGTAATTGAGCTCAACGAGCATCGTTATGTGGCGATTAAGCTGGCCTGGCTCGATGCGTTGGGGGTGGTTTACGAATGTGATTCGGAGATGCGCCGGTTCCGGGTGCCGGGCGGGCAATGTTTCCGGGCGGTGGACCGGGTGATTCCGGCCGATTTTTCGACGGTGGCTTTTCCGCTCGGCGCGGCGGTGCTGGCGGGGGGGGAGGGGTGTGCGGTCGAATTGTGCAATCTGGATTTCGGCGATTGTCAGGGGGACAAGGCGGTGTTCGAATATTTCGAACGGCTTGGCGCCAGGATCGAATATTCCGGTTCGGTGGTGAAGGTTCGCCGTACCGGGAATTTGCGTCCGGCCGAGATCGATTTGAATGCCACGCCGGATGCGTTGCCGTTGATGGCGGCGGTGATGGCGACGATTCCGGGGGAATCGCGGTTGGTCAACGTGCCGCAGGCGCGGATCAAGGAAACCGACCGGATTGCCTGTATGGCTGTGGAGTTGGCCAAGATGGGGGCTCGGGTCCGCGAATTGCCGGACGGGCTGGTGATTGAGGGTGGCGGGTTGCGCGGGGCGCGGCTGGACGGGTCTGGGGATCACCGGAGTGTGATGGCGTTGGCGGTGGCGGCGTTGGCGGCGGAGGGGGGATCGGAGATTGCCGGTGCCGAGGCGGCGGGGGTGACTTATCCGGGGTTTTTCGATGATTTCGTGAAGGCGGGCGCCGTCTTCTCCCAAAAATAAAAAACAAAAAACCAAAAAACAAAAATAGTCGGCCGCCGCGAAGCTTTGGGCAGGGTCCAGGTGGGGCCCGCCATAAGCGCTAAGTTATTATTTGCATAATCTGGTTTTGGTGTCATATTAAAGGTGAAACCCTGATATATAAGGAGAAGGCGCCATGCAGAACCAGATTGACGAATGGGATGATCTGTTGGAATTTCTGCCGGCAAATTGGCGAGAACTGGCGGAAACCAGCGGTGCGCTGAAGGGGTTGCGCATGGATAAATCCCCGGAAA
>JAVBSD010000272.1:0-5802 GCA_031547325.1 Victivallaceae bacterium
GATGCCCATGCTCATGCTCGCGCGGATCCGCAGCTCGACCAATCCCCGGCAGTACTCCTCCTGCCCCTCGGGCGGCAGATGCGCATCATCGATGATCAGAGGCTTGCCCGCAAGCAGAACCGCACGGAAATCGCCGTAGCCCTCCATATGCAGGTTCTTGACGCTTTCCGGCGGCGTGCCCCCCGCGTCCCGCGACCAATGCTCCAGCAGGCTGTAGCTCCCGCCGTCCTCGCTGAACACGAAAATGCAGCAGCGGTCGGCGTTGGACTTGACGCCCAGCTCCCGCAGGACAAAGGGCATGGTCGCGGCGAGATCGTCCCCGCCGGAGACCGCCGCCAGGCAGCGGTTGACCGAGCGTTCGTTCTCGACGTGCTCGTCGAGCTCGCGGATTTTGCGCGTCAGCTCCTGCTCCAGCTCCCATTCCCGGGTCATGTCGACGCCCATGCCGATGATCAAACGGCCGCCCGCCGGATCGTCGATGATTTTCTTGTACACCTTGCCGTGGACGTCTTTGCCGGATTGATCCTGAACCGTTTCGGTTTCGCAGCTCGCCGTCGTCCCGGCCCGAAGCAGTTCCTGGTCCTGCGCCCAGAACTCCATGTGCTGCTCGCGGACCCACTCCCGGTCGTTCAAGCCGAGCCGCGCCTCCACGTCGCACCCGGCCAGTCTGCCGTAAACCGCGTTCAGAAAGACATAACGGCATTCATTCCCGGCGTCCTTGGCAAAGACATATCCGGGCAGATTGTCGAGGATCGTCCGGTAAAGCGCCGCTTTTTGCCGCGCCCGGCGCAGGCGCCGGGCCAGCACCCGGGCCGCAATTCCCGCTCCGCAGCCGAACAAAACTCCCGCCGCGCCCAATATCATCGGAACCCAGTCCATGGCTTCACCCCACATTGATTGCCTTGAAGAACCGTTCCAGCGAGTCAATGGTAATCGGTTTATAAAGAATATACTTGAACAGCCGCTTCTCTTCCTCCGCAATCTGCGTGTCGGCGGTGACCGCCGCAACCGGAATGCCGCGGAATTCCGGCTCCCGGGCAATGCGGGCCGCCAATTCCTGACCATTGATTTCCGGCATCCATATATCGGTCAGGACAGCGTCGAATTCGTGATCCGAGCGCAGGATTTCCAAAGCCTCCGAGGCGGAACCGGCCAGGACGCTCTCGATTTGCAAACGGCGGAGCATGGCGGCGAGCACCTTGAGATTGATCGGCACGTCGTCGACCAGCAGGACCCGTTTTTTGATCGCCGAAGGGATCGAAACGGTCTTCTCGCCTTCCCGGATCGGAGACTGACGCTCATATTTGATCTTGTCGATCCGGACGCGAAACACGCTTCCTACCCCGGGTTCGCTTTCCAGGGAAATTTTGCCGTCCATGCAATCCAGCAGCCGTTTGGTGATGGCCAGCCCGAGTCCGGAGCCCTCATAAACGCGCTTGCCGCGGGTGATGTTGTCCTGAATGAACGGATCGAAGATATTCTTCTGGCTTTCCTGAGAAATGCCGATGCCCGAATCGGCGACGCTGATGCACAACTCGCCGCAGTCGGCGCCGGGCTCGGGTTCGAAGGTTGCTTTGACCTCCACGAACCCCTCGGTGGTGAACTTCATGGCATTGCCGAGCAAATTCAACAGAATCTGCCGCAGCCGCAGGCTGTCCACATAGAGCATGTATTGGACGCCGTCCACATCGATGCGGAGATCGAGATTCTTCTCCACCGCTTTGAGCTTGAACACTCCGGCGACCTGGGTGACCAGATCGGCGACGTCGGTGCGGGCCGGCGCAATGACCATCTGCTCGGCCTCCAGCTTGGAGAGATCGAGCACGTCGTTCACCAGATTGAGCAGCGCGGCTCCGGCGAAGTTGATCGAATGCAGATATTCCCTCTGCGTTTCCGGGTCGACTCCGCCCTGCTGCAGGAGTTCGCTGAAGCCGATCACCGCATTCAGCGGCGTGCGCAATTCGTGGCTGACCGTGGCCAGGAAGTAACTCTTGGCCCGGTCGGCGGCCTGGGCCTGTTCCATGGCGACCTGGAGTTCCTTTTTCTGCCGGGTCAATTCGGTGATGTCGATGTCGGCGGTCAGGATATACTGCATTTCGCCGTTCCGGTCGAAAATCGGCTGCGCGGTTGAAATCTGGCGCTGGGTCTTGAAGTCGTGCTCCTTGCGGCAGGGCTGCCGGGTGACCAGCGTTTCCCGGACCGGGCAGAACTCCGGCGGCTCGCCGAAGCCGCAGAAGGTGTCGTAGCAGTGGGTGCCGATGAATTTCTCCGACGGCAATCCGGCGTCCCGGTGCGCGGAGGGATTGGCGGCCAGAATGGTGTAATCCAGTCCGATAATCGTGATCGGCAGCGAAATGTTATCCATGATCTGCCGCTGCATCGAAACGCTTTCGAGCAGTTGTTCGCGTTGCCGCGCGCGCTCGAAAGCCAGTTGAAAGAGATTCGCCGCGCTGTCGATCATGCGGCTGTCGCACTCGGAAAAGTCTTGCTTTTCCCGTATGAAATCGATGCCGACAAACCCATACGGCCGCTCATCGATCCAGATGCCGCTGAACAATACCGACTTAACGCCATGGACGTTGAGCAGGACCATCTCCGGGCCGTTTTTGAAATCTTCCGGCGGATCATTCACATCCGGCACCTGAATCTGCCGGTGGGCGCGGACAGAACGTCTCCAGGCGTGGCATTCCCGCATATCGACATTTTGCAGCCTGTCCTTCAGCGCCGCCGTGCCATCCGAAACCCACTCAAAGATATTGCTTGCAACATTCAGCTCATCGTCCTGATATTCAAAAATGTAGCAGCGGTCGGCGCCGAGATTTTCGCCGATGAGGCGGAGCATTTCGTTCACCGCCAGATTGAAGTCGTTTTCCAGCGTGATTTGCGCCAGCAGCCGGTTGACGACCCGTTCGCTGCCGATGTATTCGTTCAGCGTCTCGATGGTCCGCCGCTGCTCCTGCTCCAGCTCGTACTCCCGGGTGACGTCGACGCCCATCCCGATCATGAGCTGCTTGCCGTTCGAACGGGCAATGACCTTTTTGATGGTGCGCACGACCAGCCGCCGGTTCCGGTGATTCTCGAAGACGTCCACCGTGTCGAGCACCCCGCCGGACTCCGCCAGTTTCCGGTCCTCGTCCAGGATCTTCTGCGCGGCGGCGTCATCGAGGGCGAACAACTCCCGGTCGGTGCTCCCGATGATCCGGGAGGCGGGGAGGCCGACGACCTCTTCGTGGGTCCGGTTGGTCTGGATATAACGGAAGTTATCCTTGACATCCTTCGCGAAATAGAAGCCGGGCAGGTTATCGATCACCGTTTCCAGCTGCTCCAGATTGTCCCGGTAGCGCATTTCCCCTTCGCGGGCGGCGGTGATATCCTGAATGACGCCGCAGAATTCATATTCGCCGGAAAGCTCGTTATCGAGGCGGACAATGCGGATTTCGTAATATTTCTTTTCACCCTGCGCGACGATGGAACAGGTCTGATGTATTTCGGTGGCCGACCCCGCCCGCAGGCCGTTCCATTGATGGCGGAAAAATTGCGCGTCCTCCGGCAGCATCATCTCCGCGAGCCTCAGCGAAAAGCCGTCGTCGAAGCCGGGAGCGGAAGCATAGATCAACCGCCCGTCGCGATCGGCCCGGAAATAGGTCATCCTGGCGATCCGGATGGCGCTGTCCAGCAGACTGGCGTGAACCCGCAATTGGTCGCGCTGGCGGTACTCCTCGGTGACGTCCCGGAACACCAGCACCCCGCCGGTAATCTCCTGCGCGGCGTCCCGGATCGGAGCGGCGCTGTCGGCGATATGGCAGCGCGTGCCGTCCCTGGCGATCAGGTCGGTATGGTTCGCCAGACCCACGATCGCACCGATGCGCAGAGCCTTCTTCAGGGGCGACTCCACCGGTTTGCCGTCCAGATAGCTGACGATATTGAAAACGTCGTCCATCTTTTGTCCGGCCGCCTCGTCGGCGGTGAAACCGGTCAGCTTCGCGGCGACGGGATTGATCAGGGTAATGCGTTCGTCCAGGTCGGTGGCGATCACGCCGTCGCCGATCGACTCCAGCGTCAGCCGGAAACGTTCCGCAATCTGCTCGACGGCGAGGTTCGCCCGGTGCAACTCCGTGACGTCGACGGAAACGCACATCACCACCTCCCGGCGGAAAGGATTGGAGGCCGGCAAAAGGCAGAAGGAATTGGTGCGCCAGACATTCTCCTCCTGATGGGTGCGCTCGATCGGCCCCTTGCCGGCAAAAACATCCGCCACCACCGTCGAAACCCACCCGTAATCCGACTGCGGCAGCTCCTGCAGCGCTCGGACCTTCAGGCCCGGAGCGTCCGGGACGTGCGTATACAATACCCGTTCGGAACGGTCGAAAAGGGCGATCCGCAACGGCAGATGCGAGACGATGACTTCAAGCTTCCGCTGCGCCAGCCGCCGGAAATACATCCAGCCCAACCCCAGCAGCAGCAGCGCGACGACGGCGACGGCGGCGACGGCCAGCTGGAAACGGTACTGAATGATGAATTCCGGAGGCTCATTCCGCAGGATCGCCCCGGGCGGCAGCGCGGAAAGTGAAAGTCCAAGCGCCTTGAGCGAGGGATAATCCAGGACCGTCTCCACCTGCGTCCACTCCACCGGGATGGAGGCGGCCGACCGGCCGTTCAGAATCCGGCAGGCGATTTCCCCGCCGACCTCGCCCAGCCTGACGCTGTTCGGCACCACCCCGCCCATCGACCCGTATGCCATATAGGAGTCGTACTTGCCGAGGATCAGGCCGGGAAAATTCCTGCGGATGCGCGGCAGCACCGAAAAAGACTGCTCCGGCTTCAGCTCTTTGACCGAAGCCCAGGATTGGAAAAACACCGCGGAATTCGGCGGCAGGGAGCCGATCCGCTCCATCAGTTCATTGGTCGTATAGAGATTGCCGCTCAACACCTCCAGATTCAATTTGATATCCGATGGGATGTCGGCCAGGGCCGGCGGCGGCTGATATCCTCCGGGCAGCGCCTCCACGATCAGCACCACATCGGTCAACTGCGGCTGCAGGCGGCTCGCCAGGCGGACGTTGTCCCAGAAGTTCACCGAGGTTTGAACCCCGGTCATATTCAGCCCCTCCGGAATGATCTCCCGGAGCGGCTTGGCGCCGAAATAAGCGATCGAGAGAATCGGCGTTCCGCCGCCGGCTTTTAAAACACCGTCGAGGAAAAGGCGGGCGGCGGCGGTATCGAGCACGACGATCAGGTCGTACCGGGTCCTTTCCAGTTTGGCCTGCAGCGCGTCGATGTCTTCTCCGGCGACCTCCACCGAAGACTGATAGTGAACCGCCAGGTCGTAGCTTTCGTAGTGGGCCCAGATTCCCTGCTCTGTGAGCTTCTCGCGGAAACGGCGGATCAGCGCTTCCGTTCCGACGTCGTCGGAAGAGTAACTGCTGATCCACAAAATGCGCCTGCCGCTTTCGGAGTCCTCACCTTCCGCCGACGCCGAAAAGCAGCAGCATACCGATAAAACCCCCAACAGGCAGCAGACCACCCACTGCGGAAATTTCACAAAAAACAATTTATCACTCCGATGTGGAGACACGACGTCATCTTCTTTGCATGACTTTTTTCCGGCGCCAACGCAAACAACAGCGTCATACGGCGTGTCCTTCAGGGTTATGGAGTCGGACAATGCAGTTGAATTTTGAAACATGCCTGAAAATCATTGCATCCTCCGAACCGCATTATCACATCGTTCATGGAACAGCGATTATATAATGTAGATCCGGATCAGCGTATTTGCAAAGCAATACCGGTTCGCGGCCCCAA
>JAVBSD010000423.1:0-2814 GCA_031547325.1 Victivallaceae bacterium
GACCAGGATGACCGGCTTGTTGAATTTGATATATTCCTGCTGGTGCCGGGTCAGGTTCAGCTCTTCCTGATCGAGGAGATATCCCCGGGCCGAGCGCACCGCGCGGTCCTGGAGGTATTTGTTGCTGCAGCCGGTCAGTGCGACCAGCACCGCCAGCAGACAATATTTGAACATGATCCCTCCGTGTGTGTTGATTGCTTCTGGAATATAGCCCGGATTCGGGAAAATGCCAGTTCCGGAGGTTGTTTTATTGCCGGAAAGTCGTATAGTAAATATGATGAAAAGGTATCTCAAAGCGTTCCTGTGGACGGTTCTCGGCGTGCTGACGCTGACGGTGCTCCTTCATGCCTGGTATTTGCGTTGGACGATTGACGCCATGCCGGAGGAGGGGGCGGGCGATGTGCCGCGCTACTGGAGCTCCGGCCCCAACTGGCGGGCCAGGGTCGAGGTGGCCGGCGACGGCGCCTGGCGGTTGAGCGACTGCCGCATCGGCAGCCTGGAAAATGCCTGGTTTTTCGCCGACGCGGCGCGTTTCAATGCCTCCAACCGGATTCTCTACTGCGAAAACGCGGTCTGGAATCCGGCGGCGATGCGGCAGTTGGCCGACTGGCTGAAGGAGATTCCGTTGCCGGTGGCTGGCCTGAGCGGGAATTGCACCGTCGACGGCCGTCCGGGCCAATTTTCCGCCGATGCCGCGACCGGCGTGTGGCGTTTCAGCCGCCAGGAGGGGGAGGTCGGGGAAGTGCTCGAATTCGACGCCGTCTTCGAACGGCGCGACGGGACGGCGGAGCAATTGCCCGCCGGGATCGCCGCCCTGGTTGCCGCCTGTCCGGCGCCGGTCGTTTTCGAGCCCGGCAATCTGGTTTACCGTCTTCGCCGGCGTCTCGCTGACGGCGCGCTGGAGCTGGCCGAGGCCGTCGGCGGGTGCGAATACTTCTGGTCGCCCGCGGGCTGGCGGCTGACCGAGCGCGATCTGGTGGTGCCGGCGATTCCGGAGCTGGAGTTTCGGCGCTTCACCCGCGCCGGTTCCCCGGATGCCCCGGATTCGATCCGGCTTTCCGGCGAGGTGCTGACGGTGCGCGACGCCGCCCTCGGGCGGTGGTTTCCCGACGCCATGGTTTCCCAAGGGGTGTTCGGCGGCGTCGTCGAGGGGGGCGTCTGGAGCTGGCGGCTTTCCGGCCGGGGCGGCGGGAGTCCGCTGGCGGGAGAGCGTTTTTCCGCGGCCGCCGGCGCCTGGTCGCTGGTTCGGGACGGGGCGGGAGTGCGTCCGGAACTGACCTTGAACGACGTCGCGCTGCGCAATGCCGGGAATATGGTGTTCGCCATTCCCGAGTTGACTTTGACCGGCTGGAACGGCGGCCGTTGGGCGTGGCGCGCCGATCGGGCGGCGGTCGCCGCCTGGGGGGGGGCTGCGTGGGAGATTGCGGCTCCGGCGGGCGAGTTGAGTTTGGAGGGGTGGCGGCTGGCCGCGCCGCGCGCCGAATGCCGCGTCGCGGACCCGGAGTTGACCTTGCGGTTCGATGAACTGGAGGCGGGCGTCGAGGGTTGGAGCGCCGCTTCCGGCGGGGTGTTCGGCGTCGAATGGGAGCTCCTGTGGTCGCGTCCCGGCTGGGATGCGCGGAATCACGGCGCGATCGGCGGCGGGCGCCTGGAATTGCGCACTCCCGAGGGCAGCGGCAGCGCCCGGACGGCGGTATTGCTGCCGGGAAGTGACGGCGGATTGGGATTGCGTGTGAACGATTGGGAGTGGGAAATGCCGGGGATTGGGCGGCTTGCCGGGCCGTCGGTGTCAATGGCGGGAGTTTGGCGCGACGGCTGCTGGCGGGGGAAGCTGCGCGGCGAGGGCGCGTCGGCGGAGCTGGCGGGGAGCCGGATTTCCGCTTCGGAGATCACCTTTGCGCTGCCGTGCGAATTTCCCGGTCCCGCCTGGCGTCCGCGGCCGGAGGCGCGGCCCGATCCGGCGACCGGACTGTACCGGGAAGCCGCCGGGAACGACGCGGGGACGGTGAATGCCGGAACGGTGCGTTATGACGCGCTGCTGCTCGGTTCGGCTGCCGCCTCCGTCGCCGCCGGCGAATGGCAGGGGCGGTTGGCGCTGGCCGACCTCGACGGGGCGGAGCTCTACTGGAGCCGCCGGGAGGGCCGGTGGGGGTGGCTGCTGCCGCCGGCCGACTGGCGGCGGCAGCGCCAGCTGGGAACGCTTTTTCCGGCTTGGCACCGGGTTGAATTGACCGGGACGCTGGGCATGGAGTTCGCCGAAGGCGGGTGTGATCTCTTGCTGCGCGGCGCCGGCGTCCGGGCGGGCGGCCTGGATTGGGAGGGCGTCATCGGCAACTGGCCGCTGGCGGTGTGGGACGCTCCGGAGTCGCGCGTTCCGGCCCGCTGGGAATTTGCGCGCTTCGGCCCCTGGAGTTCGGGCAGCCTGACCTGGAATTGGCGCGGCGACGGCGCGATCGAGATCGCGGAGCTCACCGGGAAGTGGCGCGGCGCCGTTTTGACGCTGGCCGAACCGGTGAGCTGCCGTCCGGGCGACGGGCTCACGGTGTGGCGCGCCGGGGTCGCCGGCCTGCCTGCCTCCGAGCTTTTCGCCTGGTATGGATTGCCCGCCGACGCGGCGCTGCAAACGCTGCGGCTGGACGGTTCCGGCGAATGGTGGCACGCGCCGGAACACGGCTGGACGCTTGCCGGCCTGGAGCTCGCCGCCGGGGAAGTGGCAACCCTGGCGCTGCCGGTGCTGGCGAAGAGTTTGCGCGGGGAGGGCGACTCGGTGGAATTCTGCCGTCGTTTTCTGGGGAGCTTCCGCTGCCGGCGGCT
>JAVBSD010000383.1:0-7688 GCA_031547325.1 Victivallaceae bacterium
TAAAAAAACGATTCTATTTCGGTTACACCCAATACTTGCAAGAACGGCGATCGGTGGTATATTGCCGACATGAAGCACATCGTAAAACCGCTGCTGGCGTGGTACGACCTCCACGCGCGCCGCATGCCCTGGCGGGAGACCGTTTCGCCCTACCGAATCTGGGTTTCCGAGATCATGCTCCAGCAGACCCGGGTGGAGACGGTCATCCCCTATTACCGGCGTTTTCTCGAAGAATTCCCGACCGTCGAAAGCCTCGCCGGCGCGCCGGAAGAACGGCTGCTGAAGCTGTGGGAGGGCCTCGGCTATTACAGCCGGGCGCGCAATCTGCAGAAAGCCGCCCGGGCGGTCGTGGAACACCACGGCGGCCGCTTCCCGGAGCATTACGGCCAACTGCTGGCCCTGCCCGGAATCGGCGAATACACCGCCGGCGCCATCGCCTCGATCGCCTTCGGCCAGCCGGTCCCCGCGGTCGACGGCAACGTGCTGCGGGTCGTCTGCCGCCTGACCGGCGACCGCCGCGACCCCGCCCTCCCGGCGCTCCGCAAAGAAATCCGCGCCGGTCTCGCCGCCGTCTATCCGGCCGGCCGCGAAGGCGACTTCACCCAGAGCCTGATGGAACTCGGCGCGACCGTCTGTCTGCCCAACGGCGCGCCGGCTTGCCCCCGCTGCCCGCTGGCGGAACAGTGCGCGGCCCGGCGCGAAGGCTCCGCGATGGACATTCCACTGAAAACCCCGAAAAAACCGCGCCGGATCGAATGCCAAACCGTGCTGCTGCTGCTCCACGGCGACCTGGTCGCGCTGCGCCGCCGCGCCGCCGCCGGACTGCTGGGCGGCCTGTGGGAATTCCCGATGCTGCCGGGACACCTCTCCCGCGACGAGACCGCCGCCGCCCTGGAGCCGATGGGCCTCCGGCTTCGCGGCCTGGTCCCGGCCGCTCCGGCCCGGCATCTGTTCACCCATCTGGAATGGCATATGCACGGCTGGCTGGCGGAGTGCGCCGCCATGCCGCCGGAGCTGACCTGGGTTTCCCGGCGCCGGCTGCGGGAGGAAACGGCGCTGCCGACGGCGCTGAAGTCCTTCCGCGATCTGCTCCGCCAAGATTGATTCACAACCAAGCGTCCAATAAAAAAGGAGACGGCGATGGCATTGAAACGGTTTCTTCTGTTCGGCGGAGCGGCGCTGCTGCTCGGCGGGTGCGCCGCGGGTCGGCCGGGCTTCCAGGATGACTTCCAGGTCGCCGTCCAGCAGGCCACCGGCGAAGTCTACCCGGCGGTGGTCTATATCCACGCCATCATCGCCGACACCAGCGAGGGCGCCGACAAATCCATGGCGATCCGCGGCTCCGGCGTCATCATCTCTCCCACCGGCGAAGTGCTCACCAACTTCCACGTCGCCGACAAGGCGCGCACCATCCGCTGCCAGCTCAACGACTCCTCGGCCTACGAAGCGGAAATCGTCGGCTTCGACAAGGACGTCGACCTGGCGCTGCTGCAGTTGAAGCTGCCGGAGGGGACGCCGCCGTTGCCCTACGCCGAGCTGGAAACCATTCCGGTGCGCGAAGGCGAATTCGTCATGGCGCTCGGCGCGCCCTGGGGACTGAACCGTTCGGTGTCGATGGGCATGGTTTCCTGCGCCGACCGCTATCTGTCCGGGCAGAGCGAATATTCGCTGTGGATTCAGACCGATGCCACCATCTCCCCGGGGAACTCCGGCGGACCGTTGGTCAACACCGCCGGCAAAATCGTCGGAATCAACACCTTGAGCCTGGCGCGACAGCACGGGTTTTCCATCCCGGCGGCGACCATCGCCGACCTGGTGCCGAGGCTGCGGGAATACAAAGAGGCCAACTGGGCCTGGCTGGGGCTGGAGCTCCAGCCGCTGACCGATTTCGACCAGAACATCTATTTCGACTTCGATTCCGGAGTGATTGTCGCCGGCACCCAGGAGGACAGCCCCGCCCGGTTGGCCGGCATCCTGCCCAAGGACCGCATCGTCGGCTTCAACGGCGCGCCGGTGACGGTCCGCAACATCGAAGCCATGCCGGATTTCCGCCGGGCCATGGCGCTGCTGCCCTTCGACGTGCCGGTCCGGCTCCAAATCGACCGCGGCGGCGAAATGCTCGATTTCGAGTTGACGCCGAGGGCGAAAGGCCAGGTGGAGGGCGATGAACTGGTCCTCAAGCGCTGGCGGATTACGGTCAAGGCGATCAACCGCTTCAACAACCCGGACTTGTTCTTCTTCCAGCCGGAAGGGGTCTTCGTCCACGGCTTCGATTACTGGGGCAGCGGCTACAACTTCGCGCTCCGCTTCAACGACATCATCCTCAAGGTCAACGGCCGGCCGGTCAAAACCCTCGAAGAACTCGAAGCCGCCTACGAAGAGGCTATCGCCCAGCTGCCCCGCAAAACCTCCGCCGTGCTGACCGTCATGCGCGGCGGCTCGCAGCGCCAGCTGGTCCTCGATTTCAGCGACGATGTGAAAAACGATTAACCCTTTGTCAAGGAATCCCGACATGAAACGAACACTCATCGCCTTGGCCGCCCTGGTCCTGGCCGCGTTCCCCGCCGCGCACGCCGACGAAACCGCGCCCGAAACCACGAAATCGCCGGAGGAGCTGCGCGCCGTCTCCGCCCGGCTGGCGCGCCAGTTCGCCTCCGGCGTCGTCCGGGTCGACATCTATTTCACCATCAACGACCAGGGCGGCTACACCGAAAACGTGGCGCGCTACTTCTGCCAGGGTTGCCGCAACTACCACTCCAGCAGCTCCGAACGCATGGTCCTGGAAAACCGCCCGATGAGCCTCCCCGGCTACCTCGTCGCGCCGGACACGGTGATCTTTTCCAGCATCATCGCCTCCACCAACGGCATCCGGGAATTCCGGGTCGGCCTCCCCGGCGGCGAAACGGTCTCCGCCGAACTCGACGCGGTCTACCCGGTCCAGTCGGCGACGCGGCTGAAGCTGGCCGCGCCGCTGCCGGGCGGCGAACCGGTCCGCTTCACCGCGGCCGATGCCGGCGCCGAGCTGTTCAGCCTCTTCATCTCCGACGAGGACGGCAAAACCACCGCCACCGTCGCGCCCTTCGCGCCGACCCGGCTGGTCTATAACCTCGACAACGGCGAAACCGACGTCGCGCTGCCGGAAAATACCCTGATCGTCAACGCCGCCGGCGAAGTGCTCACCATCGCGACGAAAAAATCCTCCCCGCTCGACCAATGGAGCCTGCCCCCCGACCGGTGGACCGCCGTCCCCGTCGCCGAGCTGGTCCGGGCGGCGGAACGCCTGCAAAAGTCCCTCGCCCAAAACACCGTCCTGGTCAAGATCAAAGTCGCCGAACGCCCCGACAACGCCTCGGTCACCGCCTCGACCCACGAAACGGTCGGCTTCCTCCTCCCCGACGGCAATATCGCACTGCCGGAGAGCGGCTTCAACTACGCGACGGTCAGCCGCATCGAAACCATCACCGTCATCACGCCGGACGAAGTGATTCCCGCCGAATTCGTCGGCGCGCACCAGGATCTGCAACTGCTGATCATCCGCCCGGAACAGGCCCTCGCCGCCGCCGGCCTGACCCCGGCCGCCCCCGCCGACGGCAAAAAGGAAGACCGCCTCTACTGGGCGGCGATCATCCAGCCGCTGCAGGATGAGTTCATCATCACCCCCCACCCGGCATTCTGCGACGGCAATGTCCGGGGACGCAACAACCAGCTCTTCCCGAACTTTTCCTCTTCCGCCTCTTCGCGCGCCGAAACGCCGATCTTCACCCTCGACGGCGAACTCTTCGCCGTGCCGCTGACCTTCCGCAGCCAAGGCGAACAGAGCGGCTCCACCTACTACATCCCGATCGCCGATCTGATGCCGATCCTGAACAACTTCAATCCGCTGTATTCGCCGAAGGGCGGCGACGACCGCTTCTCCATGGGCTGGATCGGCGTGGAAATCCAGGAGCTGGACCAGGAGCTGGCGCGCGCCAACCGGGTGCTCCACCTGACCGACAACGGCGACAAGGGCGCCATGATCGCGACCGTCATCGCCGGATCGCCCGCCGCCGCCGCCGGCCTGGAACCCGGCGACGTGATCCTCTACATCGCCTCCAAGCGCGACGGCATTCCGGTCTCGCTCAACCGCTACTCCTACTATTCGAACAATTACTACGGCGGGGATTTCCCCTGGGCGCAGTACGACGACCTCTCCGACATGTATTTCGACCACATCCCGGCGCCGTGGCCGTCGCAGAACACCGCGCTCAACCGCCTGGTCACTGAATTCGGCATCGGTTCGCAGTACCTCCTGGCCTACGCCCGCGACGGCAAGATCATCGAAGCCGAACTGACGGTCGAAGCCGCGCCGGAGAATTTCGCCACCGTCAAGCGGCTCTCCTCCAAGGCGCTCGGCATGGCGGTGTGCAACATGACCCCGGAAGTCCGGAACTACATCCAGCTCGGCGGCGACGCCCCCGGCGTGGTGGTGGCGACGGTCTCGACCGGCGGCAAAGCCGCGGTGGCGGGCATCAAGCCCTATGAACTGATCACCAAAATCGACGACGTCCCGGTCTACAGCATCGCCGAGTTCAAGGAGATGACCTCCGGCCGGAGCGAATTCAAATTCGAAATCAAGCGCATGGCCGCTTCGAGAATCGTCGGCATCAAGCTGGACGCTCCGCTCGACTACCCCGCGGAATAAGCCGCGGGACGCCCGCCCCGGTTACGATTCGTCGCCGGGGACCAGGGTCGGCGTCACGGTCATAACGATTTCGGCGGCGGTAGCGTCCGAGCCGGCGGCGCGCCGCAGCAGCAGCTCGATCGCCGCCTCGGCCATCCAGCCGGAACCGAGGTCGATCGTCGCCGGACGCGGCCACAGTCCGGCCAAATAAGCGGTTTCATTGCCGCAGCCGATCAGCCGGGGACGCGCCGCGCCGCAGCGGCCGAAGGCCCGCGCCGCCAGCGCCGCCAGCCGGTCCTCCGGCACGAAAAGCCCGTCGCACCCGGCGAGCTCGCCGAGCCGGGCGGCGAAAATCGCCTCGATCTCCCGATCGGACAGTTCCTCGAAGCCCGCCTGGCCCGCGCAATCGATCAGGCGGCATTCGCCGTTGCGGCGGAAGAATTCGAAGCGGAAGCCGTCGACCCGCGACCGGAACCCGGGGTTGTTGGCGGCGAAGCCGGCCACGCCCGGATTCCGGCAGCCGCGTTCGGCCAGGTAACGCGCGGCGAGGCGTCCCGCCGCCTCGTTGCCGAGCAGCACGCCCTCCTCGCCGCCGCCCCAATCGTGGGAATTGAGCCAGACGTGCGGAATTTGCCGCAGCGCCCCGGCCAGCTCGCGGTTGCGCTTGCCGTGGCCGAAGAGGAAGAGGCCGGTCAGTTCGCCTTTGCGCCGCATACTTTCCAATTGCAGCGGGCTGATCTCGCCGGGGAGGATTTCGAGCCGCGCCCGCCGCGGCAGGCGGCGGATCAGACTGTCGAGCTTGCTCAGGATGACGCCGGGATTCTTCTCCGCGCCGTCGAGCAGCAGGATGCCGAAGCCGCGGCGCGCCGCCTCCCGCGCCGCCCGCCGCGGCCGCGCCCGGTAGCCCAGCAGGTCGGCCGCCGCCAATACCCGTTCGCGTTTGTCCGCCGCCACGGCCGCGTCGCCGGAGAGAACCCGCGACACCGTCGACTGGGAAACCATTGCTTGCCGGGCCAGCGCCGTCATGTTGACCTTGTCCATGACCTTACCATAATAATGATTCATGAATTATTCAAATGAAAAATCGTCTTTTTTGCGATTTTTCGCATGCATTGTCCATTCCCGGCCGTATATTGATGCAATCAACGCGAAAGGATTCCCACGATGAGCGGCCTGTACATCAATGAAGACGCCTGGTGTTTCTTCGCCAACCGCGCGGTCGCGCCGTGGCATTGTCCGGACACGGTACCGATGAACCTGGAGGGGCTGCGACGGCAGGTCGACTATTACGCCGTGCCGGGAGTGACCGCGATCGTCTTCAACGGCAACGCGATGCAGCCGTTTTTCGACAGCAGGAGCGCCGGCGCGCTGTGGGACGGCATGACCGAAGACGCGGACGGCAGACTGTTTTTCCGCGGCCGGGAAATCGAGGGGGCCCGCGACAACGCCGAGGATCTGGCGACGCTGTGCCGCAACGCCCGGGAGCTCTTCGCCAACGTGCCCGATCCCTACCGGGCGCGCTACGGCCTGTGCCGCGAACGCGGCGTCGGCATGTATCTTTCGATGCGGATGAACGATGTGCATTACGTCGACGATCCGGAGCGGATCATGCACGCCGCGCTGTGGCGCGACCGCCCGGAGACGCGGCGGGCGCATTACCGAAACGCCTACGCGTTCTGGTTTTCCGAATGCTTCGACTACAGCCATGAAGCGGTGCGGCAACGCCACCTGGATCTGGCAGCGGAGTACCTCGAACGCTTCGAGATGGACGGCTTCGAGCTCGACTGGATGCGCAGTCCCTTTCACTTCCGCCCCGGTGGCGAGGAGGCCGGACGCGCCCTGCTGACGGAATTCATGCGCGAAATCCGGCAGCGCGCCGATGCCGCCGCCAAACGATGGGGCCACCCGGTCCGGATCGTCGTCCGGGTGCCGGCGCAGCCGGAAGAGGCCCTCTACGCCGGACTGGACGTCTTCGCCTGGGCCGACGCCGGGCTGATCAACATGGCCGTCCCGTCGCCTTACTACCGCACCTCCGAAGCCGCCCTGCCGGTCGCCCTGTGGCGCCGCCTGCTGCCGCCGGAGGTCGAAGTGTCGCCGTGCCTGGAGCAGCATGTCGGCGACTACGCCGGGATGCGGATGCGCGCCGACGCCGAAATCGACGCCGGGTTCGCGACCGCCTACTTTCACCGGGGCGCGGATTCGATTTATCTGTTCAACCACATGTTCAAGGACGGGTACGCCGACCGGCGGCAGCAGCGCGAAGCCTACCGCTGGCTCGGCGACCCCGGGGCGGCGGCGGCAAAACCCCGCCGCCACCTCGCCACCGGCCATGAAGGCATCATCGAAGGAACCACCAACCGCGCCGCCTTTCACGACCATATCCCCCCGGGCGGCTATTTGATGATCCGCGTCGAAGCCGGCTTCGCCACCGCCGGACGCGCCGGGCGGATCGTCCTCGGCTTCGCCGCCGATCCCGCTCCGGCGGAACTCGAAGTCCGGCTCAACGCCGCCGTCTGTCCGCACGACCGGGACGCCGGACTGCCCGAGCTGCCGCCGGGCGAATGGCGCTTCCACGCCTTCGCTGTCCCGGACGGCGTGCTCCACGACGGCGGCAACCTGGTCGAAGTACGCAACCTCTCCGCTGTGGAAATTCAACTCAAATGGGTGGAAATCGATCTCGCGGGCGCTTGAATATTTCTGAATAATTCATGAGTAAAATCATGATTTCCCGCTGATTCCGCTGTCATTGGCAGAGGCCGGGCATTATAGTACGGTCAACGAAAGGACTGCCATGACTGTGAAAAAACTCTCCGGAATCATCCCGCCATTGCCGACGCCGCTCGGGCCTGACGGTTCGCCGGACCGTCCGGGCCTGAAACGGCTGATCGACCGGGTGATCGAGGGCGGCGTCGACGGCGTCTTCATCCTGGGAACCACCGGCGAAGGCCCCAACCTCGGGATGCGCCTGGCCCGCGAGGTGATTGAGGCGGCAGCAGCCGCGACGGCGGGCCGGGTTCCGCTCCTGGTC
>JAVBSD010000122.1:0-3103 GCA_031547325.1 Victivallaceae bacterium
CTTCCGCGCTGAACCTTTCTGTACTTTACCCTTTTTGGCATTAGTGGCATATTCTTGATCCTCCATCGTATCTTTATGACAAATCCAAACCTTCACGCCGATCTTCCCCGCGGTCGTATTGGCCTCGGTGAAACCGTAATCGATATTGGCGCGCAGCGTATGCAGCGGCACCCGCCCTTCTTTGTACTGCTCGGAACGGGCAAGCTCGGCACCGCCGAGACGGCCGGCGCAGTTGACCTTGATCCCGTCGACGCCCATGTCCATGGCGGTCTGAATCGCCCGCTTCATGGCGCGCCGGAAACCGATGCGCCGCTCAAGCTGCGCGGCGATATTCTCCGCGACCAGCTGGGCGTTGGCTTCGGCACGCTTGATCTCGGCGACGTCGACAAAGACTTCCTTGTCCTTGGTCAGCTTGGCGACGTCGGCGCGCAAACGCTCGAGCTCCTCGCCCTTCTTACCGATCAAAAGCCCCGGACGGGCGGTGTAAATGGTCACGCGGACCCGGCTGATTGAACGCTCGATCAGGATCTTGGCGATCGCCGCCTGGGCAAATTTCGACTTGATGAACTTGCGGATGCTCAGGTCCTCGTGCAGCCATTCGCCGAAAATCGCCTTGTCGGCGAACCAGCGGGACTCCCACAAGTTCCTGTTGAGCGCAGTTCTCAGTCCAATCGGATTAACCTTTTGTCCCACGATATGTTCCTTTGCTTAAATCTCAGTCAACACAATTTCCAGGTGACTGGTCCGCTTGCGGATGCGCCCCGCGGAACCGCGCGCCTTCGGACGGAACCGCTTGATGATCGGCCCGGGGCCAACCAACGCGGCTTTCACCATCAGACTCTGACGCTTCAGATCCTCGTTGTTTTCGGCGTTGGCAACCGCCGAGCGCAGCGTGGCGCCCAGCAACCGCGCCGCCTTGCGCGGCGACAGGTCGACAATCGCCAGCGCCTCCGCCACTGACTTCCCCTGGATCAGACGCGACACATGACGCGCCTTCTCCGGCGAAATCCGGACGTTCTTGGTAATTGCTCGTACTTCCATAATTTTACTCTGTTTCCGTGTTTTTCTCTGGTTCGGTCACGGCCTCCATCCCGGCGGCCAGTTCATCGACACTGCCCTCTGTAACCATCGCCGCCGCCACGAAAGGCCTCACGCTGACCAGAGTCAGCACGACGCCTTCCTTCCCGGTGACGCGGTAGACCAGCCCGTTGAATGCTCCACTGGCTGTCCCCACCGGCAATGTCACAAATCCGAGATCTCGGTTCACCTCAAGAATCCGGCATTTCGCCAGCTCCCCGGGCGACTCGTTCCAATCCGCCAATGCACTAAATTGGCGCGATTTCGCCGCCAGTTGGCCAAGCTTGAGCTTAATCTGGGCCCTCTGCACCTGGCTGAGGCCCCATTCGCCCAGCGACGAATCGATTTCGCGGCAGAATTCAGCGGTCGCGACGGCAAGCGCCAGGCCGCTGGAAGAAACTGCGTCGAGCACCCGGATCAGGCGATCTTCCCGGCCGCCCGGCGTCTCCGCCGCTTCCGCGGCGAACAACCCGGCGACACCCGTCTGCCAGCGCTTCAGTTTCTCATTCTGTCGGTTGATGATGTCCAATGCTTCAAACAACTCGCGCTCGAGCCGGTCGATGCGGGCATCCCGGGTATACAGGGTCCGCTCCAGCTCTTGCTGCCTCTCGGCCAGCCGGTCGACTTCCCGCCGCAGCCGGGCAACTTCATCGGCGAGGGCTGCATCGTCCACCCGCAAATTCAGCTCTGTCCCGACTCCGGCGAAGGGATCCTCCGCGCGGGCCGCGTCCTCTTCCCCGGCCTTCCCTGCCGAAGAAAATGACAAACTATATAAAATAGACACGAAAAGGAACTTTGTCCAGTTCAAATCGCAAAAATTATGCAATTTTTCCGGATTGAAGAGCCTTTTTCGGGTTATGTTCATCGAGTTTCCATAACGTTTCATTCAACCGATGATCGCGTTAATATACCTCTTATGCGCCGAATTTCAAGCCGCGGCGGCAAAGTTGCCGCAATATGAACGAAAGAACGCATTTTCTCTGCCGGCAGGGTTGACTTATCGCTCCGGCAAGGGTATCTTAATATGTTCATCGTGATCAGCAGACCTGGGATATAAAGATGAAGCTTTACCTTGGAAGCCGGGACCTGAAACCGGAGGGTTTTCTTTGTGTCGACATCGATCCGACGCAGGAGCCGGATATTGTCGCCGACATCATGGACATGTCGGTGCTCCCCGGCGACTCGTGCAGCGAAATCGTGGCCAGCCATGTGCTCGAACATATGGAGTGGCCGGATTCCTTTCAGGCGCTCGCCGAAATGAGCCGCCTGCTGCGCGTCGGCGGCACCCGGGCGGTGGCGGTGCCGGACGTCAGATCGCTGCTGGAGCTGATCGTTTCCGGCGAAAACGACCATTACGCGCTGGGCCTGATCTTCGGCGCCGGCGGCAGGGCCAACCCCCTGGAAAAACACCGTTACGGGTTCACCGCGCGAATGCTGTGCCGGATTCTCCATTACCTCGGCTTCGGCGACTTCGACTGGTGGAACTCGTCGATGCCCGAAGGCGCCAACGGCTGGTGCCGCAACGGCGAGGACCGCATCGCCATTTCGCTCAACGTCAAGGCGGTCAAAAAGCAGGAGCCTTTCATCGATGCCGCCGGGCTCTACACCATGCTCTGCCGCTATCCGATGGCCAGCCTCGACAGCATGGCGGTCGAGCTGATCACCCGCCAGGATGAACTGCCCGGCGACATCGACGAAGTCAGCCTCTACCAGCGGATTCACTTCAAGCTGATCGACGCGCGCCAGCGCATCGTCTTCCTGGAAAAGGAACTCAAAAAAGCGCAGAAGACATCGAATATCGAGGACACATGTCCCGGGATTTAAATTCATTCCTCTATCGGATGCGCCGCAAATTCGCAGAACACCGGGAATTCGACCGCAGTGGAATGTCATTTTTGGGGTATACAATGAAATGGTTCCGTCAGAAGCTCAAACGTAAACTGATCACCCCCAGCAAGGGCGGCACTCGCAGTGCGGCGCCGCTGGAAGAAAACCCGGACAAGTTTCAGATCGTGGTCAAAATCAC
>JAVBSD010000217.1:0-9214 GCA_031547325.1 Victivallaceae bacterium
ACCAGCTCGAAGAAGTCGTGATCGTGCAACGCCACCATCCGCGACTGAAGCGAGGAAATCACCGCCAACGGGAAATCCCGAACCGGAAACAACCGGTCGCCACGATAAGAGTCCACCTCGCAAATCATCGGATCGTGCTACTTATTTGGAGTTTTATTATATGAGATTCAGCCGTATCGTGATATAATATAATATCAACCCGCAATAATGCAATCCAACCAAGGAGGCCCCGCGATGCAGGCGACATTGAATTACGAGGAATATCGCGACAAGGTGCGCGGCTGCTGGCTGGGCAAAAACATCGGCGGCACCCTGGGCTGCCCGATGGAGGGACGCAGCGAAACCAACCAGGTCGATTTTTACGTCCATAAGCTCGACGGCGCGCCGCTTCCCAACGACGATCTGGATTTGCAGCTGCTATGGCTGGTCGCCGCCGAGCGTCACGGCATCTACCACCTGACGCCGCAAATCCTCGGCGAATACTGGATCAGCAACATCCCGGCGCCGTGGAACGAATACAACGTCTGCTGCTTCAACATCGCCAACGGCTTCTACCCGCCGCTCTCGGGTTCGTGCAACAACGACGCCTGGAAAGCCAGCAACGGCGCCTGGATCCGTTCGGAAATCTGGGCCTGCATCTTCCCCGGCAACCCCGATGAGGCAATCCGGTTCGCCTACATGGACGACTGCGCCGACCATACCGGCGACGGCATCTACGCCGAAATGTTCACCGCCGCGCTGGAGTCGGCGGCCTTTGTGGTCGGCGATTTGCGCAAGCTGATCGAAATCGGCCTCTCCAAGATTCCCGGCGACTGCCGCATCGCCCGCAGCGTCAAGCTCGTCTGCCAGGCCTACGACCGCGGCGACGACTGGCTGGCCGCCCGCGAAGCCGTGGTCGCGGATTCGGCCGACCTCGGCTGGTTCCAGGCGCCGGGCAATGTGGCCTTCGCGGTGATCGGACTGCTCTACGGCGAAGGCGACTTCGGCAAGTCGGTGTGCCGCGCCGTCAACTGCGGCGACGACACCGATTGCACCGCCGCCACCGTCGGAGCGATCCTCGGCATCATCGACGGCGCCAAAGGCATTCCCGAACGCTGGATCGAGCCGATCGGCACCGGCATCAAGAACATCGCGCTCAACATCTTCGGCTGGCCCCAGGCCCTGGAGCTGCCCGCCGACATCGACGAACTCTCCGAACGCACCATGCTCCAGGCCGAATCGGCCCGGCTCCAAAACCCGCGCCTGGTCGGCTTCTCCGCCGGCCCCACCCAAGTCGACGACGCCTGGCTCCAAAACCTGACCGACCCGAAAACGGCGCAGGCGATCTGGGCCTTCCCCCCCTACGAACAGCGTTACGTCCTGCCCTTCGGCGAGATCGCGATCGACTACCGCGACGGCGTCGAAATCGCTTCGGGCGCCCCCAAGCGGATCACGGTGAAAATCGGCCCGACCACCGTCGCCACTACCGAGGTGAGCTGTCGCTGGCTGCTGCCGGAGGGCTGGACGGCCGCGCCGCCGGACGCCCGCAAGATGATCATATTCCACCGCGAATCCGCGCTTGAGTTCACCCTGGTCCCGGGCGAAATCCCCGACGCGGTGGTCTACATCCCGCTGGAAATCCGCCTCCGCGGCCGCAACAACCCGACGGTCCTCCAGGTGCCGTTCCAACGCGCCGGCAGCATCTCCTACGCCGGTCACGCCGAAAAGATGCCCATCCAATGGCAGCTGATCCGCCTCTACGACCGCCGCCGGGCCCGCGCCTTCACGACGAATAATTAAGGCCGCGTCAGCGCGACGGCTTCGGCGGTCATCAACGCGGCGTCCCAGACCCGGAATTTTTTCACGGCGTCCCCGGTGCGCCATGGCGCCGGGTTGACGCAGCTTCGCATTTGCGGGTTGAACCGGCGCCAGCCGAACTCGAATTCGTCGCCGCCGTCGAGCAACCGTCCGTCGACGACGAAACTGATGACGCCGGGGCCGCCGTCGACGATGATCACCGCCTTGCGGAGCTCCGGCACGCGCTGGCTGACCGCGCGCGCCTCCTGGCGGGAATCGTCGATGGAAAAGACAATCCGGCGTTCCGGCGTCCATTCGACCCGGACGCCGCGCCCGTCCACCCCCGTGGAGTCGAAGACGACGCCCGGCTCCGTCACCTCGAACTCCAGCGCAAACCCGCCGCCGCCGCACAGCTCCGGCAGCACGTTCCCCTCGAGCTCCTTCGCGGCGATGTCAATGGGTCTGCCCTCCAGCGCGTCCCACATTTTGTTCAGGAACTCCGCGGGTACCTCGTGCGTCCGGGCGGTCGTCTTGTCGGTTTCGGTGAAGAAATAACGCCCGCCGTCCTCGATCATATCGGGATAGCTCATCCCTTTCCGGACATCCCCGTGATAGAGCAGCAGCTCCGGCTCGCCCCATTGGATCATGCGCCCCTCCGGCGTGTCGGCCTCGACGCCGGGCGCCAGCCATACCGGATTGCGGTCTCCCCACGCCGTCGAGGGATCGATGAACTTCCGGCCGCCGTGGTTGTGGAACCAGTAGAGGTATTTCCCGTTGGCGCAGCGCCAGACGAAATTCGCCGCCCGGATGTGTTTGAGCTCGCGCCCGTCCGGATGCCGCATCCAGCGGACCAGCGGCCACGTATGCCCGCCGTCGCGGCTGTACGCCTCGCAGGGCGCGCCGTCGTTGGTGCGATAGGTGTCATGAAACGAACCGTCGCCGAGCACGGTGAAATTGTGTTCCTCGGCCACGGTCCCGCCGCCGGGCGGCGTGCGCAATCCCGTGTCGCCGTCCGGCAGCGTCTCCCAGGAGGCCCGGCCGGGGTCGGCCAGCGTCAACAGATCGGGACTCCTCAGCAGCACGCCTTCATCCTGAAAGAAAAATCCGACCGGCGACATCCGCCCGATCTTGGTCAGCGGCACATACGCCGCCCCCTCGTGCGCAAAGGGATGTCCCACGTTCCAGAAATAGCAAAGCTTGCCGCCGTAGACGTTTTCCCGGTCGCACCGGAAGAGCCGGAACGGGATATCGTAACGCTCGGGACTCCACGAAAGCCCGTGGTCGTCGCTGTACTTGTACACGAAGTGGCCGAGGGAATCCACCCGGCTGAAGGTCGACTTGCCGTCCATGAACAGCGCTTCGCGGACATTGTCCGTGTTGTGATTGTAAAAAATGAAAACGCGCCCGGCGGGCCCCTTCAACAGCCCGGCGTAGGAGTTCTCATATGGGCAATCCGGCTCCACCTTGACGGCGTCTTGCCACGTCTTGCCCATGTCCAGGCTCCGCTGCGTCAACACATGCTGACCGGGCTCGCCCTCGTGGCCGGCCCCGGTGGTGACGCAGCACAGCCACGCGCCGTCGCCGGTTTTCACCACATAGGGTTGATCGCAGTAATGGACGGTGGGAATCACCTTGCCGCATTCGGCGTTGCGCCATTCGTTTCTCATGACAGCCGATCCTTTCCTGGGTTTGCATACATTATACCACGAAACCCCGTTTCCGGCAAGGGGTCCGGCGTGCCATTTTTAACACGATCGTGCCATTGCGGTTTGATTTTTTCATTTTCGGATCTATGGTAATCCCCATGCTGACCGACGCCGAAATTCTCGAACGCAACCACCGTCTCATGCAGGCGGTCCATGCCGAACCGGAGCTCCGGATCGGCGGCTATGAGTTCCGGATCGAGTACCTGCTCTATCACCGGGAAAAAGACGCCTTCCGCACCGGCATCCACCTCCATCACTTCTGGGAGCTGTCCTTTTTGTGCCATGGCGCGGTGGATTACCACCTGACGCGGGAGGACAAAAGCGTCCCGCTGGCCGCCGGCGACAATCGCTACGTGCTGATCCCGCCGTTCCGCAAGCACTGCCGGGAAAATGTTCTCCCGGAAGCGCTGATCCTGGGCTTCATGCTCACCGTGACCGGGCGGACGCCGGAGGAGGAGCGCCGTTTCCTGAAACGCGCCGCCGAGCTGGAATTCCGGCCGGCCGGAAGCGCCCGGCCCGAGGCGGCGGAGCTTCAGCGGCACCTGGCGCAAGAGGCCGAACCGCTGGACGCGGAAATCACGGCCGGCCGGATCCGGCTCCTGCTGCTCGCCATTTTCGGGGAAAATTTCGGGGACCTGTTCGCGGGCGCGCCGCAGCGGCAGCGCCGCAACCCGGTCTGGCTGGCCGGGCACCATATTGGGGAGAATCTGATTTGCCCGCTGCCGGCGGATGAACTGGCGCGGCTGTGCGGCCTGAGCCGGCGTCACTTCTACCGTTGTTTCGAGGCGGAATACGGCATGCCGGTGAATGAATTCATCCGCCGCCGCCGGCTCCGCCAGGCGGCCCGCGAGCTGCGGGAGACCCAACGTCCGCTGAAGGAGATCGCGGCGGACGCCGGATTCCGCAACCTGAGCTACTTCACCCGCCAGTTCCGCAAGCTCTACTCCGTTCCCCCCGGCCGCTTCCGTCAACAATACGCGGAATAGGCGGCCAGCGGAATCAGGAGCTGCCATACCGGGACGTTCAGCGCTTTGCCCTCGATGTCCCAGAGCGCCGTTTCGCCCCCGGCCAGCTCGCGCAACAGCCGCGCCGCCGCGGGCTGGAGAATGTCGAGCGCCCGGCGCAGCTCGTCCGGCAGCACCGGCCCCCCGCTCCGCGCCACATACTCCAGCGCCGCAAATGTTTTCCGCAGAACCTTGGTCATAATTCACAATGTAAATTAAGATTAACCCCTCACATCATTATGATAATTCACTCCGGTTGAAAGTTCAAGATGCGAGGGGCGGCAATTTACAAATTACCTTCTATCATTCACATTGTGAATTAAAACACTCCGGTCGGCAGGGGCAGGAACAGGTAGAGCGGAACGGTCGCGGCGAGAGTCAATCCACTGGTGCACGCGGCCGCGGCGGGAAGCCATTTCGGCCGCAGCAGGAGTCCCAGGCTGCGGACCGGGATCACCGCGCTCCACAGCCAGCCGATCGCGATTGGCGTGACCAGGACAGCCAACGACGGCGACCAGCAATCCAAGCAGAGGCACACCGGAACCGGCAGCAGAACTCCCCACCAATCCCACCGGTGCAACGGCTGCCAGTCAACGTTCCGGCATAATCGCGCCGCGATCCAAAACAAAACGGCGACGATCAGACCGGGACCGAATCCCATGGCCCACAGAAACAGCCACGCCCAAAGCATGGCTTAACTGATGAAATTGGTCATCATCCGTTCCGGTTCCGGCGGCGGGAATGGGATGCCGGCGTCGCGGCCGGCCCGGATGCATTTGAGCAGCCAGGCCATGTTGCGGGCCAGGGTGCGCATGATCTGCATGCCTTCGAGGTCGCGGCGCACCTCGTCGGGGGTGAAGCCGTGGACCATGTTCCAGTACTGCGACGAAACCACCGGCATGTTGGAGATCTGGAAATACTTGTTCAGCCGGTCCAGCCCGGCGGTGGTTCCGGCGCGGCGCGCCACGACCACCCCGGCCCCCGGCTTGCCGGAACAATCGTTGCCGGTGAAGAAGAAACGGTCGAGAAACGCGCACAGCGCGCCATTGACCGAAGCATAGTAGATCGGCGAACCGAAGATGAAGCCGTCGCAGCCCTCGGCGATGTCCAGCGCCCGGTTGACGCCGTCGTTGTCGAAGACGCAGCGCCGCGATCCGTCGCGGCACTTCAGGCAGGCGATGCAGCCGAAAACCGCGCCGGTCCCGAGGTGGAAGATTTCGGTGTCGACGCCTTCGTCCTGAAGCACCCGGGCGATTTCACTCAACGCGGTGAAGGTGCAGCCGGCCCGCCGGGGGCTGCCGTTGATCAGCAATACTTTCATAACTCACTCCTCTCCTCTTGCGGTTATTCTGGAATTATACACCCGACAACCGCAAAAAGCAAGAAATTCTTCCGTCATAGTCTTCGCGCGGCGTCGTCCAGCAGGTTCGCGAACAGCTTCCCGGCGGCGGGATTGGCCTCCGAAAACTGCATCGTGTTCAAATAGAACCACCCTTTGCCCAGCCGGAACGCCCCCAGCATCACCCCGGCTTTGTACCCTCCGGCGATGAAGTAGCCGGCGGCGATCCCGGCCGCCATGGTTTCATCCGGCGTCACCCCGGCGCTCCACACCGTATGACCCGGCAGGTCGCCGTAGAAATCGTGCTCCGCAATCCCCGACGCCGGCAACCCCGCGAAAACCGGATGGGGCCGCATCACACAGTCCTTGTGGTAGAGCGTGTCGTGAAAGCGGTACAGGTCGCCGTCTTCGGCTCCGGGCAGCGGGAAGCGGCGGCAGCCGCGGTAAAACTCCGGCATGTCCCGAACGATCAGGCGCTCCGCCGGATCGAAAATGCACAATTCCGAAAGCGTTCCCTGTTTGGTGGTCCGGATCTCCAGCACCCCGCTTTCATCGACCCGCGCCGTGAAATCGCGCCGGATGCGCTTCCGGTAGCCCGTCTCGACGAAGACGTCGAAGTCCTCCAGCGCCGTTTCCCCGTTGATCCACAGGCTGAACACCCTGCCTCCCGCCTGCTGGTAACAGAGTTCGGCAAACTCGCACTCCACCCGGTACTCCCCCGCCGGCAGCCCCGAAACCCGGAAGTGCATGGCCCCCCAGAATTCGGCGTCCATTTTCCCCGCCTCAACCCGGCCCGGGTAAAAGGCCATGGAGGGCAGCTTTTCCTTCCCCTCTTCATCCAAACTCCGGTATTCGACCCCGTTCAGCAAAGGCCGGTGTCCCTGGAAAATGGCGGCGTCGAAAAAAACCGCCACGTCGCCGTTTTCGACGCCGGACAGCAGTTTTGCCCACGCCGCCGCATCGAACTCCCGCTCCGGAATCGCGCCGACCGCGATGACCGCCGGGGGCCCGTTCTCCGGGCGCTCCGCCAACGCCGGAGCCTCCGGCTCCATGCCGGCGAACCGGCCGATCTTGAAAAACGGCACGGCGGCCTCCGGCTTCCGCCGCGGCTCCGCCCTGGAAAGATAAAAGTCCACAGAAGCGTCCCGGGCGTCCCCGCCGTGGAGCAGCTCCGCCGAAAAACAGTATTTTCCCTCCGGCCACCGCATCCCGACGGTTTCGCGAAACACCGGGACGGCCAGCGGCGGCAGACCCATGGGCCCGGCGGCGGGCAGCTCGAAGGCGACCTCTTTGCTCCACCACTCGTTTCCGCCGCCGGTGATCCGCAAGACCGCGCGGTATTGCCCCGGCGGCAGCACATCTTCGTTGGCCAGAATGGCCTCCACTTCGACCTCGCTCCCGGCGAAAGCGTGGAACGGCGCGACGTCCAGGCACCAGCGCAGCGGCGCCCAGCCCCCGTCCAGCACATCCGCGTGCTCCGGCTTCCAGTGGCGGAAAAATGTCCAGAAGCCCTCCCCGGTCATGCCGTGATCCAGCAGTCCGGTGATGTTCCAGCCGCACAGCCAGGGGTTGCCGCGCACGTAATCGAAGCCCCGGCGCCGCTCCCGGACGCTGCGCCGCGCGCTGTCGGTGAGGAATTCCTCGACATTGGGATAGAGCCCGGCCAGATTCCAGCGCCGCCAATCGCGCCTCAGCGACGCCTCCTGGGCCAGGCACAGGGCGAAGTCGGTGAGCCCCGGGTCGACTCCGGCCGCCTCGAAATTGCGCGCGGCGGAGACCACGTTGAACTGGCTGCCGACGCCGTATTCCGAGAGGAAGACCGGCCGCTCGCCGCCGAGGGTGCGGAGCCGGCGTTTTTCATTTTCCGTATGCGGCACCTCCAGATACATGTGAACGTCGCCGACGCGGGAAAAATACGCGCCGCCGTTGGGATTCAGGTCGCGTCCGTCGATCGCGCCTACCGCGCCGGGAGCTTCGATGCCCCAGACGTGGTTCCATTCGGCGCTGCCCGGATTGGCGGCCGAACCGATGGACGGGTCGCAATCCCAACGGCCGCTGGACAGGAGCACCAGCCGTTGCGGGTCCAGCTCGCGAATCAGAGGCAGGCTGGCGACGGCGGTTTGAAAGATGCCGGGACTGATGTTTTCGTTCAGCAATCCCCACACGGTGATCGAGGGGTGGTTGCGGTCCCGGAGAATCATTTGCCGCAGCGCTTCCAGGAAGCGTTCTCCGGCGGCCGGCATCGGCGGGTTCTTCGAGAACCACCACGCCGCCAGATTTTCCTCGTAGACCATCAAGCCGATTTCGTCGCACAGATCAAGTTGCTCGGTGAACGGCATCCCGGCGATAAAACGCACCATGTTGAAGCCCGAAGACTTGGCCAGGATCAGATCGCGGCGCAAAAAATCCTTTTGGACCGGCACGCTCCATCCGGCGGGGTAGTGATTCACCGTATGGGCGGAACGCAGAAAAATGCGCCGTCCGTTCAAGTGGAAAAATCCCTTCTCCACCCGGAAATCGCGGAAGCCCGTCCGGACGGTGCGCCAATCGAGCAAGCCGCCGGAGCCCAGGCGTATTTGAACCGAATACAACTGCGGATCGTCCAGCTCCCAGAGCCTGAAATCTTCGTGGATCAGAAAGAATTTCACCGTCCGCCTCCCCGGCTCCAGCCGCAGCGCTTCCCGGGCGGCCAGCAACCCGGAGCCGTCGCGGACCAGGGACGAAACAACTTCCACTTCAACCTCGGCCGCTTCTTCGGCCGCGTTCCAAAGCGTCACTTCCGCCGCGATGGTCCCGCTTTGGCAATCGGCATGGACGAAGCAATCCGCGATGCGCACCGCCGGACGCCATTCCCACGCGATTTCCCCGGGAATGCCGGAGGTGTTCAAGGTCAGCCCCGGATGAAAGGGGACGCTGCGATGGCGCAGCGGAAGCTCCATGAAGTTCAGCTCGCCGATCCGCGGATTTTCCCGCCCCTCCGGCGTGATGACCCGGAGCGCCAGCAGCGCCCCGCCGCCCCCGGGCAAAAGACCGGTCGCGTCGAATTCGAAAGGCGTTTCCGCGCCCTGGTGGGCGCCCAGCAAATGACCGTTCAGGCGGACTTCCGCATAATAATCGACCGCTTCGAAACGCAGAATCAGCCGGTCGCCCGGCCGCGCCGGCTTCCCGGCGTCGAAGCGGGCATAGTAGAGAAAGACGCCGTAACACTCCGGGTACACCTGCTGGGCGATCCCCGGAACCGGCGCCGCGACCGCCGCGGCGGGAATTTCCGACCACCAGCGGGAGCCCGCCGACCGGTTTTCCGCATCGTCAAAAATACTCCACGGGTCGATATTCATGGCAAAAACTTCCGATTGGGTTGATAATATTTACACTGACAATATATTATA
>JAVBSD010000186.1:0-3162 GCA_031547325.1 Victivallaceae bacterium
GAGCGGGAGCTCGGGCGGAGCCGCCCGGACGGCGATGGCACACTTTTGGAGAAGCAACGCGTACTCCAAAAGTGTGCTCGGAGCCGGGCCGGCCGCGTCATCGAAGCGCGAACCAATCGCCTACAAGACACTCCCGGGCATATCTCGAACGGAGGGGACTGACACCGGGCGCGCACCAAGCGCTCCTGAGACACTCCGTCTGATTTCGAACGGAGAGGAACGGAGGAGAACGGATGCCGGGGAGCGTACTTCACATAAGCACGCATATTGTCTGAAGCCGGCCGCCGCAACACGCCCTCCGCCCCACGACTAGTGTTTCATTTTCAGCAACTTGCCTCATGACGCCATACATCCGGACCGCCTGGTTGAACGGCGGCCGTCAATCGGACGGTCGCGTTTCGCAACCCAGGAATCCGGAGGGAATCACAATCCATGGATGTCATGTCGCTCATCCGCAAAGGCGCGCTCCACGAGCCGCTCGGCGACGAGGAACGGCAGGCGGTGCTGCGCTTCGCCGACGATCACGCGGCCGAACTGGCGCGGCTCCGCGAAGAGCTCGAATCGTCCGCCGTCGAACGCGACCGGGCGCGCGATGAACTCGCCGCCATCAAGCGCCGGAAACGCGTCGGCGAAATCGCCGGCGAAACCGGCTTCCTCGATCCCGGCTACCTCGACTACCTGATGCAGCAGCGCGGCGCCGCCGTCGACGACCCCGGCGCCTGCCGCGAAGTGCTCGACGAACTCCGGACGACTTCGCCGCGCCTCTTCCGCATCGACCTCAACCCCGGCGGCGGCAGCATCCCCGCCCCGTCCGGCGGCTCCGAAGCCTCCGGCTGGGACGGCGATCTCGCCAAACTGCTGCGCCAGGCTCCCGAAATCAACGATTGACCCCGAAAAAACCAAGGAATTCATCATGGCCCTCTACAGCTACAGCTTCCAGAACAAAAAGCGCGACCTCTCCGACATCCTGTCCACGGTCATCAAAGATGAACCGCGCTTCATCTCCAACTTCAAGCCGGTCGAAACCGCGACCCAGCAGAAGCACGAATGGCTCGAAGACCAGATCGCCGGCCGCAGCGTCACCGCCTCCGCCGTCACCAGCCTGGTCTGCACCGCCACCGCCGGCGACCTGGCCAAACTCCGGATCGGCACGCTCCTGGTGTGCAAGAACGATTCGGCGCTCTTTCAGGTCACCGCCATCACCGAAGCCGCCGCCAAATTCACCGTCGCCTTGGTCGCCGCCAACGGTTCGAGCAAGACCACCCCGGCCGCCAACGACGTGCTCAACATCGTCAGCTCGCCGATGCCCGAAGCCTCGCATTCCGGCGACGGCGAAGAATCCTATCTGCTGAGCGGCACCGAATACAACACCACCCAGATCTTCCGCAAGGACATCGTGCTCTCCGGCTCCTCGCTGGCGGTCAACCTCTTCGGCTCGGTCGACAACCAGCTGAACCGGCAGACCGCCTTCGCGCTGGCCGAACTGGCGCGCGACCTCAACCGGCACGCGCTCTTCGGCCGCCGGATCGAAGCGGGCGCCGCCACGCCGGGCGAAGCGGGCGGGCTGTATTTCTTCGCCACCCGTTCCGGCGGGCTGGCGATCGACGCCGCCACCAAGACGCTGGACAGCTTCATGATCAACGACGCCGCCCAGCAGGTGCTCTCCGAAGGCGGCAATCCGACCCAGATCGTATGCAGCCCCGGCCAGGCCCGCGTCCTCTCCAACGAGTACAAGGACCGCCTTCAGGTCCTGCGCTCCGACGACCAGCGCGGCGCCTACGTCGCCACCATCGTCAACGAGATCAACGGGCGCGGCATGACCGTCATGGCCGATCCGGACCTGCCCGACGGCGACGCGTGGGTGGTCGACACCGCCGGCTTCGGCCTCTCCAACCTCAAGGGCCGCGCCATCGTCGACGAAGACGCGACCCCGAAGGGATTCGACGGCATCAAGCGCATGGCCTTGGGCGAACTGACCTTCGTCTTCCGCAACGCCATGCAGCGCTGCTGCCGCATCAAAAACCTCAAGGGCTCGGCGGCGGCGATCGCGGCGCTCCGCGCCTGACGGCCGCTTCCCCGCCCTCCCGCGGCCCGGAACCGGGCCGCGGGAGGGCTTCCCCGACAACCGTGGAGCTTCATGACATGACTCTGGACCTGGAACAAGTCGACGGCTACTTCGAGAGCCACCTCAAACGCGAACGCTGGGAGGCCTTCACCGCCTCCGAACGCGCCGCCGCGGTCCGGATGGCCGAACTCGACGTCGCCGCCCACCTCGGAACCGGCCGGATCGATCCGACCGAGATCTTCCAGTACTGCGCGGTCTGCGAACAGGCGCTCTTCCTCGCCGTCAACCCCGACGTCGACGATCTCCGCACGGCGGTGGTCGCCGAAAGCGTCGAAGGCGTCGGCTCGCGGCGCTACGCGGTTTCCGGCGGCGCCCCCGGGCGATGGTCGAAACGGGCGTTGGCCTTCCTGCGCCGCGCCGGCCGCCCGCCGCGGATCGGCCGGGGCTGATTTCCGAGGCTTGCCGACACGCGCCCCGGACGGAAAAATTCTTCCGTCCGGGGCTTTTTTTATGAATTTTCCGCCACCCGCGAAAAAATCATTTGAAAAAACTGAAATGTGTGGCATATTTAAAGACTTGAGACTTTGTACTTATAATAATTTTGATGTCAAGGATCGAAAAATGGCACATTTGAAGTCGGCGATCAAACGCCTGCGGACCAGTACCCAGGCCAATCTGCGCAACCGCGCGCGCGCCAGCGCGCTGAAGACCATGGAGAAGAAATTCCGCGCCGCCGTCGAAGGCAACGAACTCGACAAAGCCAACGAATTCTACCGTGAATGCTGCAGCAAGCTCGACAAAGCGGCCAAGGTTGGACTGATTCACCGCAACAAGGTGGCCAACAAAAAGTCGCAGTTCAGCAAATTGATGAGTTCGCTGCAGAAGTAACCTATATTCAAGGACCGTCCAAATGGGGAATCTCAAGAAGAAACGCCGCAGGAAAATCGCCAAGCACAAGCGTAAAAAGCAGCTCAAGGCCCTGCGTCATAAGAACAAGTAGTTCTTAGTCCAGTCGGAATTTTCTTCCGGCATCGGCCGCCGGCGGCGTTTCCCATGCGGAAGTGCGGCCGGCGGTTTTTTGTGTATCAAAAGAGGTA
>JAVBSD010000170.1:0-3369 GCA_031547325.1 Victivallaceae bacterium
CGCGGACGGCGCCTACCTGGAGGCCCAAGAGGCGATCGAAGCCAGTTATCCGTCGCTGTGCTACGGCTGGCGGCGGCTGTGTCCATGGTGAGAAAGGAGGGTTCGATGCAGAACAACAAAGCCAAATTCACCGGCAAGGCGGAGCTCTACGGCCGCTTCCGCCCCGCCTATCCGGAAGCCATGCTCGACTGGCTGTGGCAGGAGGCCGGCCTCGCCGCCGGCGCGACGGTCGCCGACATCGGCTCCGGCACCGGGATTCTGGCCCGGCAGCTTCTGGCGCGGCGCCTGGTCGTCTGCGCCGTCGAACCCAACGCCGACATGCGCGCGATCGCCGAAAAGGAGCTCGGCGGCGAACCCGGCTTCATCTCCGTCGACGGCTGCGCCGAAGCGACCGGTCTGGCGGACGGATCGGTCGGCCTGGCGGTGGCGGCGCAGGCCTTTCACTGGTTCGACGCGGATTCTTTTCGCGCCGAATGCCGGCGTATCCTCACGCCCGGCGCGCCGGCGGCGCTGATCTGGAACAGCCGCGAGCCGCGCAACGCCATGCTCCATGAAAACGCCGAATTATGCCGCAAATATTGTCCCGGGTTTTACGGTTTCTCCGGCAGCGGCGCGGCCGACCGGAGCGAGCTCTTCGACCGTTTTTTCCGGGACGGCAAATGGGTCTCCCGCAATTTCGACCATCCGCTGCGTTACGATCTCGAATCGTTTCTGGGACGCAATCTGTCGAGTTCCTACGCGCCGGGGCCGGAGGACCGGGTACGGCCGGAATTCATCGCGGCGCTGACCGGCTTGTTCGAGAAATACAAGGATTCCGACGGACGGGTTGGCATGCCCAATCGCGCCCGCTGCATCTTCGGTCGGGTGTGATTCCCTCATTTTTGGGGAGGTGGGTATGAATCGACGGAATTTCATCAAGAGCATGGCGACGTTTCTGGCCTTGGGCGCCGTCGCCAGGGCGACCCGGGCCGCCGGCGTCGCGGAGGAGGGGGAGCAGGAGGTGGAGAAGCGGGATTTCGGACGGACCGGCTGGAAGCTCTTTCCGGTGGTTTTCGGCGGCATCGTCTCCATGCAGGACGGACAGCCGGCTTCCGACCGCTACGTGGCCTGGGCGATCGAGCACGGCGTGAATTATTTCGACGTGGCGCCCAGTTACGGCGACGCCCAGGAGAAGCTGGGGAATTCGCTGAAAAATGATCGCCGGCAGGTCTACCTGGCCTGCAAGACCGCCGAACGGCTGCGCCGGGACGCCGAAAAAGAGTTTCTCGCCTCGCTCCGGGCGCTGCACACCGATTATCTGGACGTCTATCAGCTGCACGGGTTGGCTTCGCAGCAGGATTTCGACCTGGCGTTCGGCCCGGGCGGCGCGATCGAGCTCCTGGATGAGGCCAAACGCAAGGGGCAGGTCCGGAAACTCGGCATCACCGCGCATTCGGAGGAGATCGCGTTGAAGGCGCTGGAGGCGTACGACTTCGATACGGTGATGTTTCCCCTGAATTGGCAATTGCAATTGCGCAACGGTTACGGCGGCCGCCTGGTCCGGGAGGCCCGGAAACGCGGGCTGGGCACCAGCGGCATCCAACCGCTGCACCCGCGCCCCTGGCTGCGTCCGGAAGAGCATTCGGCCTCCGGCTTGCCCAAATCCTGGTGAAAGCCGATCGACCGGGAGGCCGGCGAATTCCGCATCGCCGCCATGAAGTACGCCTTCAAGGCCGGGGCGGAGGTGATCGTGCCGCCGGGCGACTTCGTCAACTTCTCCTATGCGGTCGAAAACATCGGCAAAGTGCTCGAAGCTCCGCTGAGCGGTGAAGAAATGCGGCTGCTCGAGCGCGAATACCCCAAGGTCAAAGACGAACCATTTTTCGAATCGGCCTGAACCGCAAGCCTCCCGGCCATGGAACCCGTAAAAACATCCGCGTCAAGGACCCGCCTGGCCGGGGCGGTCCTTCTGGTTATGGCGCTGGCGCCGGTCTATTACGTCTGGGCGTGCGACTGGTGCGGCGGCGTACTTTTCTGCTACTTCTGGGGACTGGCGGTCATGGGCGGCGGAGCGGCCTGGTGTTTCCGCAGAAACCCGTTGGCGGGAACGGCGTGCGCTCTCCTGGCGTTCGCGGTCCTGGCGATGTCGATCCGGTATGTTGCCTTCGGTTGGATCTGGGCGGCGGGCGCGGCGGTCATTTGCGGCGGCATCTGGAACGAGCGCAGAAAGCACGACGTCCGCGTCGTCGGCGCGGTCTGCCTTCTGTTTCTGGCCGTCGGCGGAGCAGCCAGTGCCGCCGGCGTCGTCCGCGCCTGGCGCATGATGGAATTCCGCGGTCTCGCCGCCGGAGAGGTCGAGAGCGTGGTGCTGGAGCGCAACGGGCGGATCATCACGGTCGACGACCGGGAGGCGGTGGCGGAAATTCTCGACGGCCTCCAGGACTCCTATGCTTATCTGCCCAATCACGAAAGCAGCCGCGATACCTGGATGGTGACCTTGCGGTTGGCCGGCGGCGGCAGTGTCGCCGGCAAAGTGGGGAACGGCACCAGGGCCTATGCCGACGCCGTCTACATCGAATGGTTCGGCGCCGAATATCAGAGCCGGAAACTGTACCGGCTGCTGCGGCCGTTGTTGTGGGAGCAGCAAAAAAATCCCGGGGGAGCCTGAAGCTCCTCCGGGATTTTTGGGGTCGCCGAGGTCAGCGCTTGGCGCAGACGTCGCCGAGGTTGCACATCTGGCGGATGCTGGCCAGGTCGGCTTCGCTCTGCGACAAGCCGGCGGCGGGCATCTGGATGCGGTCGGCCAGGTCGATCGCCATCTTCAACGCGCTGACGCAGTTGACGATGAACTTCTCGCGGCAGCCGATCTGGTCCTCGGTATCGGCTTCGGCGCGGAGCATGTGGCAGTCGAATTCGCAGACGCCCTTCCAGCCGACCTGCTTCAACGCCCAGAACATGAAGACCGTCTCCTTGAGGCCTTCCGGTCCGATCAGCGGCGGGAAGTCATTGTCGAACTGCGCCTTGATCTGGCTGCCGAAGTGCAGCATCGAGAGCTTGCCGAGGTTGGTCAGGTAGCTGACCGTCATCACCGCGTTCATCAGCGCCATCGATTCATGCTGGAGCAGTTCCGGGTTGACGCCCCAGAAGTCCGGCTTTTTGAGCTTGCCGTTGATGAAGCCGACCGCGTGGCCGGCGGTGGGCAGGAACATCTGGCCGCGCGGCTCGTTCGGCTTGGGTTCGATCGAGCCCATGACGTAGTTGGCCATCTTCTGGCTGGCGATGTAATCGGTGACGTTGTCCAGGCCCTCGGCCAGCCATTCGTAGATGTTCTTCCAGTCGGTGACCACCGGGACTTCGAAGCCGTCGCGGGCGACCCAGTAGACGAAGAGC
>JAVBSD010000458.1:0-5392 GCA_031547325.1 Victivallaceae bacterium
GCTCTTCGACATGGTCGCCAGGATCGAGCAGCGCCACGACGAACGCTACCAGTGTTTGTCCAAACGCCTGACCGACGGCACCCTCTTCGCCCGTCCCGAGGCGCAGGTGTGGATCTGCCGCAACTGCGGCCACACCGTCAAAGGCGAAAAGGCTCCCAAGCTCTGCCCGGTCTGCAAGCAGTCCCAGGCGTACTTCGAAGTGCTGTCGGAAAACTTCTGACGTTTTGCTTGTCCCCCTCCGCGGACCGCGCCGGAAAGGTGCGGTCCGCGGCCTTGTTTTCAGGGTACAGTGGTGATATATTATCCTCATGAACAAAAATGAACTGACCACACTTCTGGAAACGCTCGGCATCCGGCCGGGGCGGGGATTGGGGCAGAATTTTCTGCTCGACAACAATCTGCTGGACTTCATCGTCCGCACCGCCGGCATCGTTCCGGGCGAAACCATCCTCGAAGTCGGCCCCGGCCTCGGCTCGCTGACCCGGCGGCTGCTGGCTGCCGGAGCGCGGGTTTACGCGGTCGAATTCGATTCCAGGATCATCGGCTACTGGCGCAAAGAAATCGACACAGGCAAGGCCGCCAATTTGACCCTGATCGCCGGCGACGCCTGCAAGGTCGACTACGCCAGGGAACTGCCGCCGGGCCCCTTCCGGATGGTGGCCAACCTGCCCTACGCGGCCAGCTCGGTGCTGATCGGCAACTTCCTCGACGCGCCCAATCCGCCCGCCGGCATGGTGGTGATGCTGCAAAAAGAAATGGCCCAGCGCCTCGCCGCCGGCGTCGGCGTCAAAAATTACGGCGCGCTGTCGGTCCGGGCGCAGCAGTTGTACGACATCGAAATCGCCCGCGTCGTGCCGCCGGAGGTCTTTTATCCGCCGCCGGAGGTGGAATCGGCGATCGCGACCTTCAAACTCAAGGCCGCCCCGGCGTCCCCCGAGGCGCGCCGCCGCACCGCGAAGCTGGTCAAAACCGCCTTCGCACAGCGCCGCAAGCAGCTCGCCAACGTCCTGGGCAACCTCCACGGCGGCCGCGAACGGATCAAAGCCGAACTCACGGCAATGCAACTCAATCCCGAGGCGCGCCCGGAAACGCTGACCCTGGCCGACTGGGAAGAACTCACCCGCCGACTGGAGGCGTCCCGTGCGGCCGAATGAGCCATCCGACCGGAAATCGCTGCTCCTCGGCGTCGGCTTGGACGCCAAAGACGAGCACAAGCGGGTCACCACCGGCGACAACTTCTGCCTGGTCGGCGGGTCCGAGGAGACCCACGAAAAAATGACCGAGACCGCGATCAAGTTCAATGAAAAACTCGCGGCCCGCGGCAAGCACCTGAACGAAGTCGAGCCGGACGAATTCCGCGATCTGCTGCGGGAAGCCGGCGAATCGTGACCGATTACCGCGCCCTTCTGGAGTACGCCGCCCGGGTCCTGGCCGCCGCCGGCGTCGAAAACGCCGCCGCCGAAGCGGAGGAAATCCTCGCCGATCTGGCCGGCATCTCCCGTTCCCTCCTGGCTTTGCGCCGCCGCGACGCCGTTCCGCCCGAGCTGGCCGAACACCTGGAAGCGGTCCTCGTCCGGCGCCGGCGGCGCGAACCCTGGCAGTACATCGCCGGCCGCGCCTGGTTCCGCCACCTCGAACTCGAAGTCACTCCGGCGGTTCTGATTCCGCGCCCGGAAACCGAAATCCTGGTGGACCTGGCGTTGCGCCTGCTCCCGTCCGGCGGACGCGCCGCCGACATCGGCACCGGTTCGGGCGCGATCGCGCTGTCATTGGCCTACGAACGGCCCGACCTCGCGGTCGCCGCCGCGGACATCAGCGGCGAAGCGCTGGCGGTGGCGGCGCGCAACCGCGCCCGGTACGGCCTCGAACGGGTGGAATTGCTGCGCGGCGATCTCGCCCGCCCCCTCGCCGGCCGGACCTTCGACCTCGTCGCCGCCAATTTGCCCTACATCAGCGAAACCGAGTATCGCATCCTCGAACCCGAGGTGCGCGACCACGAGCCGCAATTGGCGCTGACCGCGCCGGAAGAGGGTCTGGCCCTGATCCGCCATCTGGCGCAGCAGGCGCCGGCGATTCTGGCGCCGGAGGGGGTATTGCTGCTGGAAATCGGCATGAGCCAGGGGGAAGCGGTACGCGCCATCCTCGCCGGAAACGGCTTCCAAGGGATTCGCCTCGAACCCGACCTGACCGGCCGGACCCGCTTCGTCCTGGGCTACGCTCCGGCGGGAGGGGTATAAGAGCGGGAAAAGGCTTCGATCGCCGAGGCGCGCCCGGTGAAATGGTCGTAGGTGACCACCGCGCCGTCGAGACGGATATCCTCCTCGACCACCGGCAGCCGCACCGGCATGCCGGTACAGAACTTCCTGATCACCGCTTCGACCTCGCGTCCCAGCACCGACCGTTTGCCGCCGACCATGCCGGCGTCGGTGAGATAGGCGGTGCCGCCCGGCAGAACCCGGGCATCGGCGGTCTGAACATGGGTATGGGTGCCGATGACCGCGGTGACCCGGCCGTCGAGATAATAGCCCATGGCGATTTTTTCGCTGGTCGCCTCGGCGTGGAAGTCCACCACCACGCTCTTGACCGCCGGCGGCAGCTGCGCCAGAATCCCGTCGACGGTTTCAAAAGGACAGTAGGCGCAATCGCGCATGAACACCCGCCCCTGCAACGCGATCACCGCGACATCGCCGCCGCCGGGATTGCGGAACACCTTCCACCCGACGCCGGGCTGGAGCCGGGAAAAATTGGCCGGACGCAGCACCCGGTCGAGAGTTTTGATTTCGATATCGAAATCCTTCTGATCCCAGGCATGGTCGCCGAGGGTAATCACGTCGGCGACGCCGTCGAATTCGCGGGCCAGCCGGCCGGTGAACCCGTTGCCGGCCGCGGCGTTTTCGGCGTTGACCACCACGAACGAAGCGCTGAACTCACGCCGCAGCTCCGGCACCAGCGCCTTGACCGCGTCGCGGCCGCCCTTGCCGACCACGTCGCCGATAAAAATCAGTTTCACCGGACCGCCCTCAGTTGTACTGCTTGGCTACGCGCTGCTGACGGATCTTCGGGTCTTCCAGATACAACGCATACCACGAGTCGCCGAGCGCGGCGAGCGAAAAGTGCTTGTATTTGCCGTTGACCAACCGTTCCCAGTTGTCGGCGACGACCGGCAGCGTGGTCTTGGCCTTGGCCTCGACCAGCGCGGCGAGCGCCTTTTCCGGCTCGTTCAACCGCAGCTTGATCCAGGCGTAAGTACAGTAGACCAAAGCGCAGTTTTCGCCCTTGAGCCGGCGGGAGCGCGCCTTGAAAAACTTGTCCAGGCCGGCGTCTTCCTTCTTATACATCCGCGCCATCTTCATCGCGACCGCGTGCGGATCGAAAAACAGACAATGCTTCATCAGCTTGTCGACCTCGTCGAAATTCCGCATCTGATAGTAAAAAGCCATGCGCATGGTGTCAATCTGCCGCCGCAGCATCGGGCTCCACCAATAGTAGGGCTTGAAGCGTTCGGTCTCGGTCAGCGACTGCCGGATCAGCTTGCCCTGCTCCTGCTCGATCAACTGCTGCATCGCCTTGAGATTGCCGGAGCCCTTCTGCTGCATGATGGCCACTTTGCGCTGGAGCTTGCCCTGCGCCTCGCCGATATGCATTTGCATCTCCTGCTGCAAAACGTTGATTTTACGCCGCAGAAGCAGGCCGATCCCCACCTGGACCACGATCACCACCACCAGCCCGCAAACAATACCCCACACCGGCCCCCACTGCTGATCGGCCAGCCAGCCGGTCAGGATGCCGGCAACGATCCCGATGAACATCGTCAACATAAACTGTCACCTACTTCTTGTTCTTGCGCCGCTGTTTCTGGCGCTCTTTCTTCTGCATCTTGGCCAGGCGCTTCTTGCGCTCCTGCTCCTTCTTGGAGATTCCCTGCTGCGGCACCAGCGAACTCAGCCCGCCCATGCCGTCGGCCGGTCCCGCCGAGGGCATCGCCCCCATGTCGCCGCCGCCGCCGCCCGAAAAGAGCCGTCCGAGAAGCCCCGATTTGCGCATCATCTTGCGCATCTGGAGGAATTGCTTGATCAACCCGGAGACCTGTTCGAGGTCGGTTCCGGAGCCTTTGGCAATGCGTTTGCGCCGCGAAAAATCGATGAGGTCCGGTTCTTCGCGCTCGGCCGGAGTCATCGACAGCACGATCGCCTCGACCCGGCCGAAATACTTCGGGTCCATATCGCCCAGCGCCCCCTGAAGCTGGCGGCCGCCCGGCAGGAACTTGAGAATCGAATCGAGGCCGCCCAGCTTGCTGATCTGGCGCAGCTGGCCGAGGAAGTCGTTGAAATCGAACTGGCTCTTGCGCAGCTTTTCCTTGAGCTTTTCAGCCTCGGCCAGGTCGATTTCGTTGGCGGCTTTTTCCACCAGCGAAACCACGTCGCCCATGTTCAGGATCCGCGAAGCCATGCGCTCGGGATAGAAGCGTTCGAGGTCGGTGAGTTTTTCGCCGACGCCGATGAACTTGACCGGGCAGCCGGTCACCTTGCGGATCGACAGCGCCGCGCCGCCCTTGGCGTCGCCGTCGAGCTTGGTCAGTATGAAGCCGGTCAGCCCGAGCGCCTTGTGGAAGGTGTCGGCCACCGCGACCGCCTCCTGCCCCAACGCCGCGTCGGCGACCAGCAGCACCTCGTCGGCGCGGATGGTCTGCCGGATCCGGACCAGCTCCTGGACCATGCCCTCGTCGATCTGCAGCCGCCCGGCGGTGTCGAGGATGACCACGTCGTTGCGGTTGTACTTGGCCTGGTCGACCGCGCGCAGCGCGATGTTCGGCACGTTGAGATTGCCGCGGTCGGTGAAGACCGGGACATCGAGCTCGCGCCCCAGAATCTCCAACTGGTCGATCGCCGCCGGACGGTAGATGTCGCAGGCCACCAGCAAGGGATGCTTTTTCTCTTTCTTGAGGTAAGCGGCGAGCTTGCCGGCGGTGGTGGTTTTGCCGGAGCCGTGGAGCCCGACCAGCATGATCACGGTGGGGTCGCTGGACAGGTTGAGTTCTTCGGCGTCGCCGCCCAGGAGCGCGACCAGCTCGTCGTTGACGATCTTGATCACCTGCTGGCCGGGGGTGACGCTCCGGATCACCGATTCGCCGACGCACTTGGCGCGGACATCCTCGATGAACTGCCTGGTGACCTCCAGATTGACGTCGGCGTCGAGCAGCGCCAGGCGGATTTCGCGCATCGCCTCCTGGATGTTGTCCTCGGTCAGCGTCGCGGTGCCGCGCAATTTGCGGAAGACGTCGTAAAGCTTGTCGCTCAGTGAATCGAACATTGGCAACCCCAGTTAAATGCAATTGAATGATAAAATCGAATTAATATAATGCCGGAATGGCCGTTTGGCAAGGCGCCGCGGC
>JAVBSD010000480.1:0-5458 GCA_031547325.1 Victivallaceae bacterium
CCACGCACGGCGTCGAGGCCTCCAGCAGCAGCGCCGGACCGTTCAAGCCGGTGAAGGAGTGCGCCATGCCGGGCCGGACCGGCAGCGTATCGCCGGGACGCATCGTCCGGGCGATGCCGTCCAGAACCATGGTCACCTCGCCGTGAACCACAAAAAATGTTTCCGTCTTAACCCGGTGGCGATGCTCCGGGCAGCTCTGGCCGGCGAAAACAAAGAGGTATTTGGCGCAGTATCCGGCGGCCATTTCGTTGGCAATCCATGCCTCGATGAGCCCGGTGCGGTCGAAATCGCCGAGCCCGAAGTCGGAGATCAGCACCTCCACCGCCGGCAGCGCCGCCCGCCACTCCGCCATCTTCCGGCGGAATTCGTTCAGGCGCTTCTCCGCCAATTCCCCTTTGAGGTTGCCGGCGGCGGCGACTGCCAGTTCATCCATGTTGCACCCCGTGAAATTTGAAGTCGACGCCGGCGATGCGGCAGTAGTCGCGCAGCAGATTCGAGCAGTCGCCATGGCTGACCAGATAGTGCTGACCCGCAACCGCTTCGAGAAATTCGTCCGACGGAAATCGGAAGGCGATCTCCAGGCTCGGCAATTGCGGCGCGGGGGGCGCCCAGCCGGCCTCCTCCCAGCGTTCCGGCGTCCCGGCTTCGCCCAGAGCGGCATGCAGCAGCGGACGGCCGCCGGACCAGGCCAGGCGGGCGATGGTGACCGGCCCGGTCTTCAGCTTCGAAACATTCAACAACCCCTCGCCGAAGCCGCCGAAGGCGTTGGGCATGACCGCGACCTTGCCGTCGACGAAAGCCCCCGGCACATAATCCGGCACCCCCATCAGCGCCGAGGAGGCGGTGAATTCGTAAAACTCCAGATAGGCCGCCGGAGCCCCGGTCAGCCGCCGCAGCAGCAGCCCGGTCACGCAGCCGCAGGCGTCGTGTTCCGGCACGGTGACGATGTCGAGCAGGTCGTGGAGCAACGTCATCGCCCCGGCCGGAGCGAAGCGCAGCAGCCGCTTGACGCCGTCGACGTCGCAGAAGCTGAAGGCCTTGCAGCCGCGTTCGAGGATCTTGCGCCGGAAGGCCAGCGCCAGCCGGATCGAATTTTCGACCGTCCCCGGCCGCGGTTCGCGGACGAAACGCCACTTCTCCGGCAGCTCCCCGGCGACGCGGGCGATTTCGGCTTCGGGAACCTCGCGCATCAGCTCGGCGATTTCCAACAGATCGAAGTGTTCGACCTCGGTTCCGACCGCCGCCTTCAACGCGTTGGCGTCGTAGCCGGTGCCGTAGAGGCGCATGTCGCGGTAGCCGCACATGCCGATCAGGTCGCCGCGCAACGCGGCGGCCGCTGAAGCCGCCCGGAGAAAATCGACCGCCTCGGCGTAACGCGGCGCGCCGTCTTTGAAGTTGACCAGATACCGGCAATGGAATCCCTGCTCGGCGAGCGGCAGCCGCAGCGCGGTGGTCCCCGCCTGGTCGGCGGTGGTGACGAATCCGGCCTCCTGCCGCCAGCCAGACAAACCCCACAGCAGAATCGGTTTGTGCTTGAAGCGTTCGATGGTCCGGATCACCGCCCAGCTCGGAATCCAGCCGGCGACGCAGACCACCAGCGCATCGAAATCGCCGGCGGCCAGTTCGGCGGCCGCCCGGTCCGCCTCCCGCCCGGCTGGATCGTCGGCGACCGGAGCCGCTTCATGAAGCGCGACGCCGCGACGCCGCAGCTCCGCGGCCGCTTCGCCGCAGCGCGCGTCGATGAACTCCCGCGGGGTGTTCACTTCGCCGAAACCGACGAAACCCGCCCTGACCGAATTTTCCATCATCTCACCGTCCGCCGAAGGTTGGCATCAGCAAATCGTCCAGTTCGCGATATGTCCCGTACAATTCCCGGTAACGCCCGGCCTCCGGGCCGGGCTCGACCCGTTCGGCTCCGCCGGCCATCGCGGCGGCGGCCTCCAGAGGCGAGGCGAAATCCCCCGCCCCGGCCGCGGCCGCCATCGCCGCCCCCAGCGAAGTCGATTCCGGGCAATCCGGAACCGCGACGGGCATCTCCAGCACGTCGGCGAAGATCCGCCGCCACAGGCCGCTGGCCGCGCCGCCGCCCAGCAGCCGCAGCTCTTTGAATTCGGAACCGAAGCCGCGCAGCATTCCGACCTGATCGCGCAGCAAATACGCCACCGATTCGAGGATCGCCCGGACATAATGCCCCCGGGTGTGGGCCAGCGTCACCCCGTAAACCACGCCGCGCGCCGCCGGATTGGCCGCCGGAGCCACCGAGCCGGCGACGTGCGGCAGCATGGTCAGCCCGTCGCTGCCGGGAGCGACCGCCGCCGCCAGATCATCCAGTTCGCGGTAATCCGTTCCGGAGGCGAAGCCGTCGCGAAAATACTTCAGCAGCATCCCCGCCGCCGGGGCCCACGGCAGGAGCGCGAAATCCCCCCGCCGCATACCGCAATAGGTGCCGATCCGCCGCCTTTCGTCGTAGACCAAATGATCGAAGGCGGCGCATACCGCCAGGGTACATCCGATCGTCGCCGACGCCCTCCCCTTGCCGTAACCGCCGCCGCCGAGGCAGCCGCAGATGTGGTCGAGCGGCGCGGCCGCCACCGGCACGCCGTCGGGCAAGCCGAAGACGCCGCCCGAGGTCCGCCCGATCACCGCTCCGGGCTCGCGGAGCTCCGGCAGTTGTCCGGCTTCGATGCCGAGCCGCCCGAGCATGGCCGGATCGTATTCGCCGGTGCGCAAATCGTAGTACATGCTCGAAGGCTGAAGCCCGCGGCAGCTGCCGTACTCTCCGGTCATCCGCCAGGCGATGAAATCCTCGACCATCAGATAACGCCGCGTCCGCCGGAAGAGTTCCGGTTCGTTTCGCCGCAGCCATAGGATCTTCGGCGCCGGAAAACACGGCAGCATCCCGGGCTGTCCGGTCATCCGGAACAGCTCTCCGCCATCGGTCCCGGCGGCGAGCTCCTCCGCCTCTTTTCCAGCGCGGTTGTCGAGCCAGACGATGGCTTTGCGCAGCGCGGCGCCCTCGGCGTCGACCGCGATCAGGGTTTCGACCTGCCCGGTCAGGGCGATCGCCGCCAGATCGACCGCTCCCGCCATCGCCATGGCCGCCGCCACCGCCATGGCGCAGCTCCGGCAGTAGACCTTGGCCTCCAATTCGACGATATCGGGACGCGGCGTTTCCAGGCGGTATTCCCCGGAGCCGACGCCGAGCAGCCGCCCGTCCGCGCCGAACAGCGCCGCCTTGACCGCGGTGGTCCCGAGGTCGATGCCCAGGTAGGCGCGCGGTTTCACGCGAACAGCCCGTCGATGGCCGCGACGGTCGCGTCCACCAGCAGCGCGCCCCCCTCGGAGCCGACCATCCCGTTGATAATCATGCCGCCGTAGCCGCCCAGGCGTTCGGCGTCGGCGCCCGGCAGGTAACCGCCGGTGTCGCCGGCGAGCTGAACCACCAGCGTCCGCGCCGCCCGCGACCGCGCCTTGATCGCCTGCCCGTGAACCAGATAGAGTTCGAAGGGATTGGTCGCCACCGCGACCCGGCCGATCCGGACGGCGTACAGCTCGAATTCATAAACCGGCGCGCGGTCCTGGCTCTCGAAGCGTTCGACCACCGCGCGGCGGTTGCGGATCTGGACGAAGTGATGTTCCTTGTCGTCGTAGGGACCGGACCGCCCCGGAATTCGTTCATTGGACGAGACTTGTGCTGAAAATTCTTCAAAGGCGGAACGTTCGTCCTGCTTCGCCAGCAGCGCCGCCAGCTCGGCGGCGGCACGATCGTATTCCCGGCGCGACGCGCGCCGGACCGGCAGCGCCACCCTTTGACTCATCGTCCGGAACACCGGGTCGAAGTCGATCGGCTCCAGGAGATTGCCGAAGCCGGCCCGAACCGCGTCCGCCAATCTTCGGGCCAGCACCGGCACGCCGTCGGCGTGCCAGAAATCCGGTTCGCCGCTCCCCGTGCCCCGCACCAGGTCGCGCGGCGACTGGCAACCGGCGGCCGACACCTGGCAGAGCGTGTGGAATCCGCCGCCGAATTCCTCCCGGAGCAGCTCGCGGGCCGCCCCCATGAAATCCGAAGAAATCAACCGGGTCGCCTCCATCGCCTGCGACGGACAGGCGGCGTTGACGATCACCCCGGTCGGTTCGCCGCCGGAGCCGAAGGTGAACAGCATTTCGACGCCGGAATCCTCCCCGCCCTCCATCCCGGCGAAATCCGCCCGGCAGGTCGAACCGTACATTTCACTGGAACCGTCGCGGTAGACCGGGCGGCGGCAATGGCCGAGCCGGGCGGAGGCAAAAGCGCCGGCCACTCCGCCGGGCCGCCGCCCTTCCCAGGCCGCCTGAACCGCGTCGGCGACCCGCTCCAGCAAAAATTCGGTATAGCGTTCGGGCTCCAGCAATCCGGAAACCGGCGGCAGCCATTCGCGGAACAAGGTGACGCTCCCGATGTAGGGCGCGCTGTGGGTGTGGGTGACGTTGAAGACGATCGCGGCGGAGCGCAGCTCCGGAATCCGGCCGGCGATCCGTTCCCGCCCGGCCCGCTGGAATGCCGCGGAAACGCCGACCAGGTCGAGGCTGACCATGACCAGCTTTTCCGCCCCCCGGCCGATCAGGAGCGCCACCGTCCGCAGCGGCAAATGCGCCCCTTCGGAGATCCGGCGGTAGTATTGCCCGGCCAGCTCGCAGTGAACATTCTCCGGCGTGGCGTCCGCCTCGCCCCACCCGATCAGCAGAGGCTCAGCCATGGCGGCCCGCCAGTTCGACCCGGCGCCCGGCGGCGGCCGATTCCTGGACCTTGTCCATCAGGTACTGGACATAGACCCCCTGTTCGAGCGGCGCGGAGCTCTTCCGGTTGTGATGCACCGCGTCGAAAAAGCTGTACATGCAATGCAGATGCCCGCGCATCCAGCCGATCGCCGCCTTGGGCGTCGGAAACCCGCCCGGCGCGTCGAAGCGCTGGCCGCAATCGATCGCCGTCCAGCCGCGAACCCCGCCCAGCGGCTTGGCGGCGGCGGCGGCATCGTAATAATAGAGGCGGTGCCAATCCATCGGCATCAGCTTCAACGCGCCCTTGCTGCCGTGGATTTCGAAGGAAACCTCGTCCTCGTTGCCGGTGGCGATTTTGGACGCGGAAATCACGCCGGAAGCGCCGTTGCCCAGCCGGACCAGAAGCTGCATATTGTCCTCGGCCCGGACTTTGACCATCCGCCCGGAGCCGTCGGCGGCGGGTCGCTCGGGATAGGCGATGTGGGTCGAAGCGTAGAGGTCGGTGAAATCCCCGAGCAGGTGGTTCATCAGATCGAGGATGTGGCTGCCCAGGTCGGCGACGGTGCCGGCTTCGAGCTTCCACTTCAAGGGCGCCCTGGGGTCGGCGCTGCCGGAATGCAGATAGCTCCCCCGGAATTCGAGGATTTCACCGAGCATGCCGGCGTCGATCATCTGCTTCGCCCGCAGGGTCGCCGGGAAG
>JAVBSD010000417.1:0-2992 GCA_031547325.1 Victivallaceae bacterium
CCGCACCCCCAACCAGAAAATGGTCTACCCGGCCACCCGCTACACCACCGCGATCGCGGTCTTTCCGGCCAGCATGATCGCCGGAATGTTCAACTTCCGCGACGCCCAGCTGTGGCAGATCGCCGACGCCGGCGAGCGCGCGGTGCCGCAGTTGAACTTCTGAGGTGCGCAGCATGGCCAAAACCCGCCAGACCTTCAACGATCTGATCGCCGCCAACAAACGCAACAGCACCATCCTGATCTTTTTCATGACCGCGCTCCTGACCGGCGTCGGGCTGATGATCGGCTGGTACGCCGGCGACTGGATCGTCGGCGCGGTGATCGGGGTGACGGTGATCCTGCTGATGCTCGCCTTCACCTGGGGCGCCGGTTCGAGCGCGCTCTTGACCATGGCCGGCGCCCATGAGCTGGATAAGAACGACGACCCGCAGCTCTTCAACGTCGTCGATGAAATCTCCATCGCCGCCGGCATCCCGATGCCCAAGGTCTATGTGATCGACAGCCAGGCCATGAACGCCTTCGCCACCGGGACGTCGCCGGAAAAAGCCTCGGTCGCGATCACCCGCGGGCTGCGCGAAAAACTCACCCGCGAAGAACTCCAGGGCGTGATGGCCCACGACATCGGCCACATCCGCAATTACGACATCCGGTTTTCACTGGTGATGATCGTGATGGCCGGAGCGATCGCGCTGCTGGCCGACTTCTTCCTGCGCAGCGTCTTCTGGTCGGGCGGCAGGCGGCGCAGCAGCAACGACAAAAACGGCAACGCCCAGCTCGTGCTCCTGGTGGTCGGCATCGTCCTGATGATCCTGGCCCCCCTGATCGCCACCCTGATCCGGCTGGCGATGAGCCGCCAGCGCGAATACCTCGCCGACGCCAGCGCCGTCGAGTTCACCCGCAACCCCGCCGGCCTCGCCGGCGCCCTGGCCAAGCTCGGCGGCGACGACACCCCCCTCGAAGCCAACCAGGCCATGGAGTCGATGTACATCGTCAACCCCAAAGCTTCGCTGCGCGGCGGCGCCGACAACCTGCTGAGCACCCACCCGCCGATCGCCGAACGCGTCCGGCGGCTCCGGGAACTCCAGGGCTGAGGACAAGCAACGCGTTCCGAGCCGATTGGTCCGCGCTTCGGTGGCGCGGCCGGCTCGGCTCCGAGCGCACTTTTTAAAGGACGCGTTGCCCCTTTAAAAAGTCCGGCATCGCCGTGAGCGCGGCGGCGGCGACATTGCGCAGGTAAGCCGCCTCATCCGCCGCCAGCTCCGGCGGCGCGAACCCGATCTCCCGGGCGTCGCGCCCGTAAAGACCGGCGAACCACACGCACGCCTGAAGGTACTGCCCGGAACGCGACAGGTGAAAATGATCACCGGAGATCATTTCGAGCTTCGGGAAGGTCCCGACCGACGACATGCGCACGATCTGAACCGCCAGGCCCATCGGAATCAACCGGAGACCGAGCTTCCGCGCCGCGCCGACATAGTTGGCGGTGAGCTTCCGATACATCTCGGTCTGGTCGATCCCCCAGCCCGCCAGCAGAAGATCGTCCGGCGCGTAACTCCAGGTCTGCTGAATCACCACCTCGGCCCCGGGCGCGTATTCCAGAATGAAGTCGCGCAACTTTTCGGCATACGGCTCGAAAGACTCGGGACGCCAACTCTCGTGGCTGGCCTGCTGGATGGTCACCACATCCCACTGCCGCGACTGCAATTTTTCCTTGAGGGTGAAGCCGACGCCGTTTTCGGAGTAGGGCTTGAGCTCGGGATCGGCCTCGCAGGCCTCGACCAGCTGCCAGTGCCGCTCCAGACTGCAGCCGCCCAGGCTGGCGTGTTCGTAAACCAGCCCGCAGCCGGCCGACTCCGCCACCTTCCCCAGATAGACCGCCGCGCTCGACGAAAAACTGTTGCCGACCGACAGCAGGTTCAGTGTCGTCCGCTCCGGCGCTTCCGCCGCCGCCACGCCCAACGCCGCCGCCCCCGCCAGGAACATCCCCATCAATTGCCTTTTCATCCCATATCCTTCCGTTATTCAATGGTTCGTTACTGTAACACTCGAACCTTTCGACCGCAAGCCGGGATTTACAATTTTACGCAAATCTATACCCAATAACACATTAACATACTCACCCAACAATTCCACTCTTTTTTTCCGATTTTCGATTTGCATTTTCATCGCCGGCATGTATATTCGGTTTTAGGTAAACCTGACAATATCGCAGGTACATTTATAAAAATGAAAACTTCGGTCCTGAGCCAGAATCTTTACCGGGAATTGCGGGCGCAGCTGCTGAACGGCAGAATCGTGCCCGGCGAGGCGTTGCCGCACGAAGTCACCCTGGCCGATCAGTACGGCGTGGCGCGCGGCACCCTCCGCAAGGTATTGGCGCAACTGGAATCCGAAAACCTGATCCGCCGGGTGCGCGGCAAAGGCACCTTCGCCGGCGGCGAACGCCAGGCGGCGGTGATTACCTTCATGCTCCCCTCGCCCGCCTGGAGCGGCGTCGACCCCGACAGCATGTCCGCGCTGGTCGAACAATTGCAGGGACTTCTCTCCGCGACCCAGCGCCTCGGCATGCGCATGGAAACCATGGCCATGTCGCAGACCAACGATCCGGCGGACATCGACTTCCGGCAGCTCAACCACCTGAATTCCGAGAGCCGGGTGGTGCTGTCGGGCATCTGGTTCCGGAACGTCTTCGAATTCCTGGCCCGGCTCGGCTGCCGGGTCTGCCTCGACCATGAACAGTCGCCGGAGCTGGAAGCCTATCGCGACTGGACGACCGACTGGATTCTGCTGGCCAACGACGTCGAGACGGCCGCGCGGCGCGGACTGGCGACCCTCCGCGCCCAGGGCTGCCGCCGCATCGCCTTCTATTCCTACCGCGACGCGGAAAGCACCTTCCACGCGCAAAACCATTATCTCAGGATCGCCAGGGAACTCGGCATCGAGCCGCTGCTCCTGGAGCACTCCCGTTTCAGCACCGAAGAAATCCGGGAAT